>CAZTPB010000005.1:0-15737 GCA_964614555.1 uncultured Bacteroides sp. | reverse complement strand
TCAGAAAGGAGAGCACGAACGGTCTCAGGCTGAACCTGCTGCTCGAACTGAACCACGAAGTTGCGTCCGCCAGTGAAGTCGATGCTCTGAGCCAAGCCACGTACACCGAGTGAAACCAAGCAGATGACAATAGCTGCGCCGAAGATAGTCAATGACTTCTTGGCACTACCCATGAGGTTGAACTTGGGATCACGCATCAGGTTCTTTGAGAAGTTGGTGGTGAAGGTCAGGTTCAACCACTTCTCCTTACCCATACGCCATTCATAAACGATACGTGTCAAGAACACAGCGGTGAAGAACGAGCAGAGGATACCGATAATCAATGTGGTGGCAAATCCGCGGATAGGACCTGTACCGAAATAGAAGAGGATGATACCGGTGATGATTGAAGTCAAGTTAGAGTCGAAGATGGCCGAGAAGGCATTCTTGTAACCGTCAGCCAAAGCAGCACGTACGTTCTTGCCTGCACGCAACTCTTCCTTCGCGCGTTCATATATAAGTACGTTCGCATCCACAGCCATACCGAGTGAGAGCACCATACCGGCGATACCGGACATGGTCAGGGCTGCTTGGAATGAAGTCAGGATACCGAGTGTGAAGAAGAAGTTCACAACCAAGGCACCGTTAGCCACCATACCAGGTACGAGGCCATAAATACCGCACATGTAAACCATCAGCAGGATGAATGCCACGATAAACGACCACATACCTTGGTTGATGGATTCCTGACCGAGTGAAGGGCCTACGATGTCTTCCTGCACGATACGTGCGGGAGCGGGCATCTTACCAGACTTCAGCACATTGGCCAAGTCCTTGGTCACTTCGGGAGTGAAGTTTCCGGTTATCTGTGAGTTCCCACCGGTAATCTCATTCTGCACATTCGGAGCACTATATACATAGCCGTCCAGAACGATGGCAATGGCACGGCCTACATTCTTCTTGGTCAGAGCTGCCCAACGGCGAGAACCGTCGGTGTTCATTGACATACTTACGCAAGGCTTTCCATAATTGTCGTAAGTGTCGGCTGCATCCACAATTACGTCACCTTCCAGCGGGGCACGTCCGTTGCGTTCGGTTGACTTGATGGCATACAGCTCGAAGAACTGGCCGGTCTTGTCGAAATCGGCAGCTTTTACGCCCCATTTCAGACGGAGATCGCGTGGCAATACACTCTTTACTTCAGGCATAGCCAACAGGCGGTTGACTTCTGCAGTGTCCTTGTAATGGGCAATACCTGCTACACAACCACCGTAACGGCCGTCGCTGAACTGCAGGATGGCTGCCAATGGATGTTCTTTCTTGAGTTGTTCCAAATTGATCTTTTTAGCAGACGCTGTTGCTTGAGAGCCCTTCAACGCTGCAGCCAGACTGTCTTGGGCTGATATTTCAGCAGCTGCGGGTTTTTCGGCAACCTCAGCCACCACGGCAGCATCACCATCCAAAGCCTCTTTGTCTGCCAGAATGGTACGCAACTTGGCATCGGCATTGTTCAAGAAAGGAATGATTTCGCTGGTGTTGTAGGTCTCCCAAAACTCCAGGTTGGCAGAACCTTGCAACAGGCTACGCACACGCTCGGGTTCCTTGATACCGGGAAGTTCCACCATGATGCGTCCCATGCTTCCTTCCAAAGTCTGGATGTTGGGCTGAGCCACACCGAAGCGGTCGATACGCGTGCGCAATACGTTGAATGAGTTATCTACAGCTGCCTTCACTTCAGTACGCAACACTTTGATGACTTCGTCGTCAGTACTCTTGGTGTTCACCTTGTCCTTCAGCTGTTGGGTGGCAAAGAGTTCGGCCAATGTGCCTTCGGGGTTCAACTTGCGATACTCTTTGACAAACAAGGTGATGAAATCATCCTGACTGGTAATCTGTTGGCGAGCGGCTTCGTTGACAGCCTTGTTGAAGGCCTCGTCACTTTTGTGGTCAGCCAAGGCTTTTACTACATCGGGTACGGATACTTCCAGAATGACGTTCATACCGCCCTTCAGGTCAAGGCCAAGACCAATCTCCATCTCACGACACTGCTTCAGTGTGTAAGCACCCAACCAAACTTTCTCATTCTGCATGGAGTCGAGATAATGAGTCTCGCCCTGCGGATCCTGTGCCGCCTTGTTCATGTGATGGCGCGTCACAAAAGAGAACGACAGATAGAACACACATACAAGTGTGAGCAACGTCGCAAAAACTTTAACAAATCCTTTGTTTTGCATTTTAATTTTAGTTTTTTATATTACTTATTTTGTTTGATTTCGTTTGAGCATAGTGCTACAAGGCTGCAAATATAGGTTTTTTTTCACATTTGCGAGCGATTTGTAGGCTAATATTTAATGTTTTGTAGCAAAAAAAGGGTTTTATTCTCGTTTTTTCCTTCTAAAAAGTGGCTTAACGCTTTCTTAAATAGCACCAGATGGGGTAATGGTCAGATGTTTTGATGGACTTATCGACGGTGCAGTTGTATGCTTCAAAATTATTGCTGTTCAGAATGTGGTCTATACGGAAATAGAATCCGTTCCGGTTGTAGGAAATGCCCAATCCGTTTCCAGAACTGACAAATGCATCGTTGAGTTGGTTGGTGATGACCCTGTGAGCGTACGATATGGGCGAATCGTTGAAATCTCCACAGACGACAATGTATTTGTGTGGGTTCTCTTGAATGAACTTGGCTATACTGTCAGCTTGTGGCCCCCGGATAGAGGCTGCTTCAGTGATTTTCCCGAGCAACAGGCGTGAAGCGTTCTTCACTTTCTCTTTTTCCGGGTCAACAATCATGTCGCGATAGATTTCCTTGTCGTCAGTCGTCAGTTTGTTTGATTCCAGATGATTGTTGATTAGCAGCAATGTGTCTTTTCCTAACAGGATTTCATAGGCCATGCTGCCGTTGCTTTTGCTTGTGTAGTTTATCTTTTGGGCCGAGAGGATGGGGTAGCGTGAGTAACAGTCCCATCCGTTGGTGCTTGATTCCTGATGGTGCGAATGGTAAGGATAGGCGGACAATGCCTCTTTTACGCTCTGCTCATTCAGGAATTTGCTGTTGTTCGGCTTGTTGAGGATGGCCTCTTGTGTGCAGATGATGTCTGCATTGCTGTTGGCCAGATAATCGATTATTTCGTTCGGGTTATCGGCCTTATGCGGTTTGTCGTGGTCGTAGGCCATAACGTTGTAGGAGAGTATCTTGAATGCATCTTCTGGAATGTCGCTGGTCGGCGTGTTGATGGGGAAGTAGGCCCTGATTTGTCCGGCACATGCCACCAAGGCTATCAGGGGCAGGAGGGCATATTTCCGATAGAAGAGCAGCCAAAAAAGCAGGAAGAGCAGGTTCAGCAGCAGGAATATGGGGAAGGCCAAACCTGTGCACGACAATACCGGATGTTCTACCGGGTCTATGTAAGGGCTGTAGGCGCAAAGGAGCATCAGCGCGGCCAACAGGGCATTGCCTCCGAGCAGCAACCATCCGAAAAAATGTCCGATATATTTCAGTCTCATCATACTATTTCTTGCTTGCGTCAAACAGTCTTTTTTTCTCTTCGGCAGTCAGTCCTTCGTATCCTGAGCGTTTCACCTTATCTAATATACGGTCTATCTCGTCGGCGTTGGCTTTCCGCCGGGCATTGTAGTCGTAGTCATTGCCATGCTTGCCTCCGTAATGCACCTTCATGCGTGGTCTTTGGGGCGTGCGGGTTGAGGGGGTGAACAAGTTGGTGATAAGGTCGCAGATGCGGTTGATCCATGCCGTGGCATCATAGCGTCCGCTGCGTATGCCGCTGGCAAACCACCAACCGGCCAGTGCACCGCCAAGGTGGGCGATGTGTCCGCCTGCATTGGAGGAGGTGACAAACAGCAGGTCGCACAGCACTACTGCCAAGGCTACATACTTTAGCCGTACACTGCCGATGAGCAGGAACTGGAGCCGGTAGTCGGGCATATAGAGTGCCGTGGCCACGACAATGGCCAGCACCGAAGCAGACGAACCAATCAATATCGAACTGTTGATGAAAGGCTGGAAGTAAGGGAATATGTTGTAGGCAAGCAGATAGAGCAGTGCCCCTACCATGCCGCCTAACAGGTAAAGTCCCCGAAAATGGCGGGCCGAATAGCCGTAGAGGAATAGCTTGCCGAACCAATAGAGCCACAGCATGTTGAACAGCAGGTGGAAAATGCCGGCATGAAGGAACATATAGGTCAGCAGCGACCACGGTTGCATCAGTGCCCTCCACCCGTCAGCCGGAAATTCCAGATAATCCATGAAAGGCAAACTGCCTCCGTTGAACAGGCGCAACACGACCGTTGCCAAGGTCAGCACCAAAAAGATGCCCACATTCACATAGATGAACTGCAGGCAGATGTCTCCTTGCCGGAAACGTCGGGTCAGTTCAGTAATAAAGCTGCTCATAGTCTTTGTTCTTTTTGCGCCAATACATAATCAACAGCCACCCGAAGAGCATACCTCCCAAATGGGCGAAGTGGGCAATCTGGTCGCCCGGTCGGTTGCTCAGTCCCGATAGCAGTTCGATGACCGCATAACCGATGACAAAATATTTGGCCTTGATGGGCATCGGCAGTGGAAAAATGAACATCTCTTGATTGGGGAAAATCATGCCGAAGGCTAACAGAATGCCATAGACGGCTCCCGAAGCCCCCACCGTGTTCCAGTAATTCAGATAGTCGCCCATGGAAATGATGATCTCATTCACCCTCACTCCTTCGTAAGCGGCCAGTTCCGAGGTGTATTCGATGTATTGCACCAATTCCTGGCAAAGTCCGGCACCTGCACCGCACACGATGTAGTAGAACAGGTATCGTTTGCCCCCCCATACCTGTTCGAGAATGCGTCCGAACATCCACACGGCGAACATGTTGAAGAATAGATGCGGAAAGTCATGATGGAGGAACATATAGGTGAACAGCTGGTAGAAATGGAAATCCGGAGCCAAAAAGAAATGCAGCCCGAAAAGAGTGTTCAGATTCACGCCGTAGCCTTGCAGGACATAGCTCGTGAAGAAAACCAGTACGTTCACGATAAGCAGGTGCTTTGTTATAGTCGGTATGTTGTTCATAAACCTTATTTAATATATAGCTTCAACAAATTTGGCTGCAAAAATACGAATTTATATCTGTATAACATCTGAATCTGCCGTTCTCTTATGTTTTTTTCATTTTTTAATATGGAACTCCATGCTGTTTCCCAAGTCTCCAGGGATTGCTCGCTCTTCTCTTTGTAAAAATACGGTCTGCATAAGGCAATTCCTATGTTTGTCTGTTTACACCAAAAAGTCCATAAAAAGGAGGTTTCTACAATGGAATAGTTGTAAAATGGAGTTTTTTTTGCCTTTTGTGCATTTTTTCTTCTTAAAAAGTTTGGAATATGATTTTCTTAGTCTATATTTGTGCAGCAATTTATGAGAAAAAGTTTTTGAGTTACATATAATAATTTAATCATTTTCAATTCGTATGAATAAAGCAGAACTTGTAAATGCTGTTGCTGAGAAGTCTGGTCTGAGCAAAGCGGATTCAAAGAAAGCCATTGATGCTGTTGTAGCATCTGTTACAGAGGCTTTGAAAGAGGGTGATAAGGTTGCTCTTGTTGGCTTCGGAACTTTTATGGTTTCTGAAAGAGGAGAGCGCACAGGTGTTAATCCTGCAACCAAGCAGACCATTACTATTGCAGCTAAGAAAATTGCAAAATTCAAACCGGGTGCAGAGTTGGCTGAAGCCGTTAAATAAGCGACTATTTGCCTTAATGGTTAAAAAGAGATGCCCTCCGTTTGTGCATCTCTTTTTTTTGTTGTACTTTTGTGACTCATTTTAAAGCATGCCAATAATAAACAAATAAATATACCGACAAATGAGTATTGAAACAATCATTGTTTCTTCCGTGATAGACGGAATAAAGAGCCTCTACGGACAAGAGGTTCCTGCTGCACAAGTCCAATTGCAGAAAACCAAGAAAGAATTTGAGGGACACCTTACCCTCGTCGTGTTCCCCTTCCTGAAGATGTCACGCAAGAATCCTGAGCAAACGGCGTCAGAAATCGGTGGATACTTGCAGACAAATTGCCCTGCCATAGCTGCTTTCAACGTCATCAAGGGATTCTTGAACCTTACCATCTCATCGGATTATTGGGTTGACCTGCTCAACACCATCCATGCAACCGAAACTTATGGTATCACTGCCGCTACCGAGACTTCCCCTCTGGTGATGATTGAGTATTCATCGCCCAATACCAACAAACCGCTTCATCTCGGCCATGTACGCAACAACTTGTTGGGAAATGCGCTGGCCAACATCGTAGCGGCCAACGGCAACCGCGTGGTGAAGACCAACATCGTCAACGACCGTGGTATTCATATCTGCAAGAGTATGTTGGCGTGGCAAAAATATGGCGAAGGCGAAACTCCCGAGTCATCAGGGAAGAAGGGGGATCACCTGATAGGCGACTACTACGTGGCCTTCGACAAGCACTATAAAGCCGAAGTAAAGGAACTGATGGCCCGATATACCGCTGAAGGCATGAATGAAGAAGAGGCTAAGGCCAAAGCTGAAGCCGAAAGCCCGCTGATGAAAGAAGCCCGCGAGATGTTGGTGAAGTGGGAAGCTGGCGACCCCGAAGTGCGGGGCCTCTGGAAACGCATGAACGACTGGGTGTATGCCGGTTTCGATGAAACCTACAAGATGATGGGAGTCTCCTTCGATAAGATATACTATGAATCGGACACCTATCTCGAAGGCAAGGAGAAAGTTTTGGAAGGATTGGAGAAAAATTTCTTCTATCGTAAGGAGGACGGTTCCGTATGGGCAGACCTCACCGGTGAAGGGCTCGACCACAAACTCCTGCTCCGTGCTGACGGGACATCAGTATATATGACTCAAGACATCGGTACGGCCAAACTCCGCTTTGCCGACTATCCCATCGATAAGATGATCTATGTGGTGGGCAACGAACAAAACTACCACTTCCAGGTACTATCCATTCTGCTCGACAAGTTAGGATTCGAGTGGGGCAAAGGACTCGTTCACTTCTCCTACGGTATGGTGGAACTTCCCGAAGGAAAGATGAAGAGCCGCGAAGGAACCGTAGTGGATGCAGACGATCTGATGGCAGAAATGATAAGTACTGCCAAAGAAACCAGCCAAGAGTTGGGTAAGTTGGACGGACTCACTCAAGAAGAGGCCGACAACATCGCACGCATCGTAGGACTTGGAGCCCTCAAATATTTCATCTTGAAGGTGGATGCACGCAAGAACATGACCTTCAATCCCAAAGAGTCCATCGACTTCAACGGCAACACAGGTCCGTTCATCCAATACACCTACGCGCGTATCCAATCTGTACTCCGCAAGGCCAAAGAGGCAGGAATCTCCATCCCCACTACCCTGGCCACAGGAATTGAGCTGAACGAAAAAGAAGAGGGACTCATCCAAAAACTCGCCGACTTTGCCGCTGTGATAAAAGAAGCCGGAACGACCTATAGTCCTTCAGGCATTGCCAACTACTGCTACGACTTGGTGAAGGAATACAACCAATTCTACCACGACTTCAGCATCTTGCGCGAAGAGAACGAATCCATCAAGGTCTTCCGTCTTGCCCTTTCCGAAAATGTGGCCAAGATTGTAAGACTCGGTATGGGATTGCTGGGAATCGAAGTTCCTGAACGGATGTAAAAGAGAATAAAGGAGTGTAGGAGACAGGAGTGGGAGAGTGCCATTCCTTTATTCCTGCACTCCTTAAACGATCTTAATGAATGGCAAAAGCTAAATTTTACGTTGTTTGGCACGGGGTGGAGCCGGGCATCTACACCACGTGGTCGGAATGCAAAGCGCAGATAAGTGGTGTAAAAGGTGCCGTTTACAGGGCTTTTTCTACCCGAGAGGAGGCTGAAGAAGCTTATAACTCTTCACCTTATATATATATCGCGCGCGCGAAGAAAGCGACAAGTAATGAGCTACAAGCTACAAATGACATAGCCTCCCCTCCCACCAATCGTACAGACACGGTACTCCCCTTACCTTTAGAAGTACAGGCAGAAGCATTGGCCGTAGATGCCGCATGTAGCGGCAATCCGGGGCCTATGGAGTATCGTGGAGTATATCTGCGCACAGGTCAGGTTGTCTTTCACTTCGGACCTATGCACGGCACCAACAATATCGGAGAATTTTTAGCCATTGTACATGCTTTGGCCCTATTGAAACAAAAAGGGCTCGATATGCCCGTCTATTCAGATAGCCGCAATGCCATCCTATGGATAAAACAAAAAAAATGCAAGACCAGATTGGAGCGTACTTCACGTACCGAGGAATTGTACCGAATGATAGAACGGGCTGAGAAATGGCTGAAAGAAAATACATACACTACCCCCATCCTCAAGTGGGAGACCACCCGTTGGGGAGAAGTGCCTGCCGACTTCGGGCGGAAGTAGTGTATGGTTGGTATGTGTGTGCTGAAAAATTGGGTTATAAAACCTCCCTTTATTTCTTTTTTGCACCTTTATAGATGAGGTATGCCACGATGAAAGCGCCAATACCTATGAAGACATAGCCTATTTCGTGGCTGTATTTTGTTACCTGTTCCAGCAATTGTTCTTCAGTTTCGATGCCGGGTACGGAGGCCAACCAATATCCCAGGATAGCAAGGATGGCATTCCAGATACCGGCTCCTAAGGTCGTATAGAGCAGGAAGGTGCTCATCTTCATGCGGGCTAATCCGGCTGGGATAGAAATCAGCTGACGTACAGCAGGAATCAGTCGTCCGATGAAGGTGGCGATAGCACCGTGTTTGTCGAAATATTCTTCGGCTTGTTGTACTTTGTTTGCATCGATGAGGCACATATGCCCGATGCGGCTGTTGGCGAATTTATAGACTATGGGGCGTCCTAACCATTTGGCCAGATAATAGTTGGTCAAAGCTCCTATGTTGGCCCCCACCGTGGCAGCCAATACCACCAGATACACATTGAGTTCACCTCCTGCAGCAGCTTTCCATGCAGCCGGTGGCACTACCACTTCGGAAGGGAAGGGGATGAACGAACTTTCAATGGTCATCAACAAGATGATGGTCCAATAGTTGAGGTGTTCAAGACACCATTGTATGAATGCTACAGATTCCATATGCGTGTGTATAAATGTTTGGTTATTGTTCAGATTGTGGCTCAATTGAAGAAGAATGGGGGCGCAGACTTTTCTTCATCCGGAGGTATGATGCGTGCTTTCAGCTTCAACAAGCCTTTGTAGTTCGGCATAAGTCTTTTTGCTTTCTGGTAAAAGTAGCGTGCTTCATCCAGATCGCCGATTTCAGTGTTGCACAAAGCCAGGTTGTAGAGGATTTCAAATGAGTTTGGCATCTTGTCTCCGGTGAGCGTGTAGGCCTTCTTCAGATGGCTGGCTGCATCAGTGTAAAGTCCCATATTTACCTCCAGCATACCGCAGGTGTAGTTGGACAATTGTGGCGCAAAATTCTTTTCGATGCTTGTGCGATAGTATCGCAGGGCTTCTTTGTCGTTTCCCAATACGTGGAAGCACTTTCCTTTCCAGTAATACACCTCTTTATAGTCCGGGTCGATGGCCAGTGCATAGTCAAAAGCATCAATGGCTTTGTCTTGCTCTCCTGACCGGAAATGGATGTCACCCAATCTTACCCACAAATCGGCATCGTAAGGGTCTTCGTCCAGCAGCTGGTTGAAGATGTCGATGGCTTTGTCAAAATGATTTCCGTTTATATAGCAGTACGACAGCAGGTCGAGGCAACTCCTTTGCTCCCTGCGCCTCCATCCTTGCTCTTTCGCCAACAGGGCTTCTTCTTCGGCTATTTGTATGGTCTCGTTGTAATATTCGTAGTCCTCAAACAATTCGATGATGTCCTGTGTCGTCTGGAAATGCTCTTTGGGGGTATCGTCCTCCACATACAGCTTTTCCTTCATCAGCTGTTTGGCCTTTTCTGGTTTCCCTTCATTGAGCAGGAGTTCTGCAAAGAGAAATGTCACTTCCCTGTCATTCTGGTCAGGGATGGATTCGCCTATCCGGTATGCTTCTTCCAGATTTCCGTCCAGCATTTGGTTGCGTGCTTTGAATATCAGAGGGTCGGTACTGCCGGGATGTATCTTCAAAGCATAGTCGATGGCCTCGTTTGCCTGCTTCATTTCCTCTTTGATGGCATAATATTCGGCAATGTCGGTCAGTTCTTCGGCTTCGAAATATTCCTCTGCACCGCAAGTCATCATGGCTTCATACCGTGCCAGCAAAGCCTCGAACTCAGGTGTGTTGAAATAGGAAAAATAGTCTTTTTCGCTCATCAGTCAGTGTAGGGTTAGTTTGGTCTGTTTGGGTTCTTTTTTCCCCAAGTATCTTTCAGCCCTACGGTACGGTTGAAAACCAGATGCTCGGGAGTGGAATCCTTATCGACGTTGAAGTATCCGATACGTTGGAATTGCAGATAGTCCAACGGTTTGGCTGTTTCCAGGAACTTTTCCACATAACATCCGTTCAACACCTTCAACGAGTTGGGGTTTATCATCTCCTTCATGGCTTCCAGTGCGTCGCAGTTTTTGGCTTCTCGGATAGCGGCCAGTTCATCGCGTGGATTTTCTGCAGTCCACAAACGGTCGTAGAGGCGTACTTCTGCCTCTACACAATGTGCACAGCTTACCCAATGGAGGGTCTTTCCTTTGATCTTCCGGTCAGCACCGGGCATACCGCTACGTGTTTCGGGGTCATAAGTGCAGTAGATGGTTGTCACACGTCCTTCACTGTCTTTGTCGCAGGGGTGTTCTTCATTGCACTTGATGATATAGGCATTCTTCAGGCGTACCTCCTTGCCGGGAGCCAGACGCATGAATTTCTTTTCGGCCACCTCCATGAAGTCGTCACGCTCAATCCATAATTCGCGGCTGAAGGCTATTTCGTGTGTGCCGTCAGCTTCGTTTTCGGGGTTGTTTATGGCGGTCAGCATTTCCACCTTGTCTTCGGGATAGTTGGTGATGACCAGTTTCACGGGGTCGAGTACCGCACTCACACGGGTGGCCCGTTGGTTCAAGTCTTCACGCACTGCACTTTCCAACAGGGCAAAGTCGTTCAACGCATCATAGGTGGTATAGCCAATCTTATCCACAAAGTTACGGATACTTTCGGGTGAATATCCACGTCGGCGGAATCCGCAGAGGGTCGGCATACGGGGGTCGTCCCATCCGTTTACGAGACCTTCTTTCACAAGGATAAGCAGGTTGCGCTTGCTCATGAGCGTGTAGTTGAGGTTCAGTTTGTTGAATTCATACTGATGCGGGCGGTGGTCTTCCAAGTCCTCACCGTTCTTTACCCAATCCACAAAGAGGTCGTAGAGCGGACGGTGAGGGACAAACTCCAGTGTGCAGAGCGAGTGGGTGACCCCCTCAAAATAGTCGCTCTGTCCGTGGGCAAAGTCGTACATCGGATAGGCTTTCCATGTAGTGCCTGTGCGGTGGTGGGGATGGTTTACCACACGGTAGATGATGGGGTCACGGAAGTGCATATTGGGGCTTGCCATATCAATCTTGGCACGCAGCACCATACGTCCCTCCTCTATTTCACCTGCATTCATCTTCTCGAACAGTTCCAGACTCTCTTCGGTCGGACGGTTGCGGTAGGGGCTTTCCGTACCCGGTTGGGTAGGGGTGCCTTTCTGCCGGGCTATCTCTTCGGCTGTCTGCTCGTCGATGTAAGCTTTGCCTTCCTTGATGAGCTGCACGGCAAAGTCCCACAGTTGCTGGAAGTAGTCGCTGGCATAATATTCGTTTCCCCATTGGAAACCGAGCCATTGGATATCCTCCTTGATGGCATCGACATATTCGGTGTCCTCCTTTGTGGGGTTGGTGTCGTCGAAACGCAGGTTGCACACACCGCCGTGTTTGGCCGCTATGCCGAAGTCCAGACAGATGGCTTTGGCATGTCCGATGTGCAGGTAACCGTTGGGCTCGGGTGGAAAACGTGTCTGTACGCGGTTGTCGTTCTTGCCCTCTTTCAGGTCATTTTCCACTATCTGTTCGATGAAGTTCAAACTCTTCTTTTCGGAGTTCTCCGATGCGTTGATTTCTGTCATATTGTATATGTTCTTGTTTTTTCCTGATTTTAAGGGTGCAAATATAGGTAAAATCTCTGAATTGACCTTGGGCTGATTCATTTTTTATTAGGAAAACAGGGGAGTATCCGTGAAATCAGAGTCAGAAAAAGGAGGTAAGGGCATACCTTTACCTCCTTTGGCTACATACCTTAATATAATAAGGTTATCTTTGTGCGAATCCGCAAGTGCGGTCGATGGCCTGACGGGCAGCGGTCATACCGGCAGCGTCCAGAGTCACCTGCATATAAGTTCCGTTCTGCAGATTCATGTTCACGGTGCCGTCACCGTTGATGGTCAGCAGTTCGATAGCTTCATCGCCGTTCATTACATTCCAGCTTTGGGCTTCTTCGTCAAACTTCAGGTTCAGTTCTTCTCCGGCTTCGTTGGTGATGGTATAGCCGTCAGCGTTGGTCTTCACCAGATATTCACCCTTTTCGCCTTTCACCTTCTTTACTTCGCCAGCCTTGGCCACAGGGTTGGAGCCGGACCAGAATTCGATGGTGTTCAATACCAGGCCGTCGGCCAGCATACTGATTTCGTAAACAGGCACAATCCACATGGCGAGGAACAACAGTTCGTTCACGAACTTGCTGTCAGTCACTCCTTCATTCCAAGTACGTACTTTGTTGAAAAGGCCGAACGAACCGATACAAGAGGAGAGCATGATGCTTCCGCATAACAATGCACACAGGGCGCTAACTTTGAATTTTTTCATTTTGTTTTTGTTGATAGAAGTTAATAAATTGATTAATGCGCTGACAAAGATAGGACATTATTCCTGAAAAAGTCTCATTTTTCTTTTAAAAATAGAGACTTAGGGTGCAAAAAGCGATATTTGTTGTATCTTTGTGCGCTAAAACTGAATAAATAATCAATAAAACAATAAAATGACAGAACAAATCAAACAAACCCTTCGCGATTCAAAGGCTGCCCGGTGGACGGCGCTCGTGATTGTATCGTTCACCATGATGTGGGGGTATTTCCTCACCGATGCCATGTCGCCATTGATGACGATGTTGGAGGAGGAGATGAACTGGTCGAGTTCAGAGTTCGGAATCTTCAATTGGGCCTATTGCTGGTTCAATGTGTTTCTTTTCATGCTTCTTTTTGGTGGCATCATCCTCGACAAGATGGGGGTGCGCTTCACCGGCTTGATGTCCTGTGCGCTGATGGTCATCGGTGCATTTATCAAGTATTATGCTGTAGAGTTTATTTCTCCCGCTCCTGAGGCCGGATATGTTTACTTCGTAGGTATAGGTGATATTCGGAGTCAGGTGTTTTTTGCCAGTCTCGGTTATGCTCTTTTTGCCGTGGGTACAGAGAATTGCGGTATTACAGTGACGAAAGTTATCGCCAAATGGTTCAAGGGCAAAGAAATGGCGCTTGCCATGGGCTCTCAGGTAGCCGTGGCACGTTTGGGTACTGCATTAGCCATGATTGTCAGTCCGCTCATTGCCAAAAACTTCAGTATGTCCACCCCCTTGTTGTTCGCATTGGTGTTGTTGGGGGTAGGTTTGTTGGCTTACATTGTCTTTTGTGTGATGGATGCCCGTCTCGACAAACAGATAACCGAGGTTAGCGAGTCGGAGGACACATTCTCCGTGTCGGACATCAAGGCTATTGTCAGCAATCGTGGTTTTTGGCTCATAGCCCTGCTTTGCCTGATGTTTTATTCGGCCGTTTTCCCTTTTATGAAGTATGCCACTTCATTGATGGAGAACAAATACGGTATGGCCACCGAGTGGGCCGGCTGGATTCCGGCACTTATCCCGATGGGAAACTTGATAATGACCCCGCTCTTTGGAGGCATCTATGACAAATACGGCAAGGGGGCTTCCATCATGATATTGGGTTCGGCCATGCTCATTCTTGTACACGTGATGTTTGCCCTGCCGGTACTCAACTACTGGTGGTTTGCCGCTTTCGTAGCTGTGGTGTTGGGGGTGGCTTTTTCGTTGGTGCCCTCTGCCATGTGGCCCAGTGTCCCGAAGATTATCCCCGAAAAACTCCTTGGTTCGGCCTATGCCCTCATCTTCTGGGTGCAGAATATCGGTTTGGGTTTTGTCCCCCTGCTTGTAGGTTGGCTGCTCAATAAGTATTGCATTGCCGGCGAACGTGTTGTAGATGGCAAAGCACTCATCCAATACGACTATACCCTGCCTATGTGCGTGTTTGCCATCTTCGGCATTGTGGCACTGACGTTGGCTTTAGCCCTTAAAAGAGAGGACAAGCGCAAAGGTTATGGTTTGGAAGAACCAAATATTAAGTGAGATTTTTGCGCAGATGTTTGGCCGTTAGAAATAAAAGCCGTATCTTTGCGGCCTGAAAAGAGTGACCATTACACATATTGTTACCAAACAATAAACAAAGTATATAACAAAATAAGAAAACATAGCAATGAAAAAAGGTATTCATCCTGAAAATTACCGTCCTGTAGTGTTCAAAGACATGTCAAATGGTGATATGTTCCTGACTCGTTCTACTTGTAAGACTACTGACACTGTAGAGTTTGAGGGCGAGACTTATCCGGTAGTAAAAGTCGAAATCTCAAGTACTTCACACCCCTTCTTCACTGGTAAGGCCAAGTTGGTTGACACCGCCGGTCGTGTGGATAAGTTCATGAGCCGTTACGGTAATACACGTAAGAAATAATTTCTATAAGAACTTATAAGGTGAACACCGGAATATGAATGTCATGGCATTCGTATTCCGGTGTTTCCTTTTTAGAGTGGGTTATGTCCCTTTTTTATGTAGCAGGCTGCATGGCCAGTCGCAGCGGGCTGTGATTACGGTTGTAGCCCGCTGCAATCGCCCACGCAGCGGGCTGCCTGTCATTCTATATTTGCAGAGACGACATAATCTGCAACTGGGATTTTCGGACTGACCCAGAAAAATTCAAAAATGAAGCAGCTTTTTTATGTTATAAGTTCAGCTCTCTGATAATTACTTTGTTCCTTTCAATGTTCTCGAAAAATACAATTTGCTTATTGCATTAAGCAAAATTTATCCAGATTTGCTTATTACATTAAGCAAATTATTGTATCTTTGTGCCGAAAACCAACAAAGCAAATTATAATGCAGCAGCTACAATCTCAACATTTGCGACTTTTAGGACATCTGAATATGCCCTTCGAGCGTAGTTTGATGGCAACCATCAACTGGAATGCCCGACTTATTGCTGTCCGTGGCGCACGCGGTGTAGGTAAGACAACGATGCTTTTGCAACACATCAAAAAGACCTACGGCACATCACCCACAACAGCCTTGTATGCAAGTTTAGACCACTTATACTTTACACGGCATTCGTTACTTGACTTGGCGGAAGAGTTCTATCAGCGAGGAGGAAAATGCCTATGCCTCGATGAGGTGCATAAATATGAAGGCTGGAGCCGCGAGATCAAGAACATCTACGATGGATTCCCCGAACTACAAATCATATTCACAGGCTCATCGTTACTTAATATCCTCAATGCCGAGGCCGACTTGTCGCGACGTTGTGTGAGCTATGATTTACAGGGACTTTCGTTCCGTGAATATCTGATGATTAAAGAAAACATCTCGTTGCCAGTTATTACACTCGACGACATCCTTAATCATCCATTGGAGGCATCCGAGAAGGTGTTGGCCGCATGCAGACCTCTACAACATTTC
>CAZTPB010000004.1:14214-30086 GCA_964614555.1 uncultured Bacteroides sp. | reverse complement strand
GCACTTGTTCGCCATCGCGGAGCGTGGTGTCGAAAATGAATAATTTGTCGCTCATACTATTGTCTCTTTTGTTTGTTATTCTTTGATTTACTTCTTTAATTTAAAAAAAAGCCTTTCGCACACGGGAGTGGGAAAGGCTTTTTTTGTTTTGTATCTTGTACCAAACGTGGTTCAATATACCGCATAGCACTTATTTCCCACCAGACGTCCTTCCAGTAGAATAATAATACTTAGCGAACTAATATTGAATGTTTGGTTCATTGTCTTTTCTTCTTTTTATCTTTTAATGCTGCAAAGATAGGCATATTTTTTTAATAGAGAAAGAAATATGTCACTTTTTTTGTCGAAGGGCTGACATTTTATAAGAAAAACCTATAAAATGCTTATAAGCAGTCATTGGATTCTGTAAACAAAAGGGCTTGTGTTGGTGAAAATTTGGGGTGGAAATGTGGATTTGATGCTGATTTTGTTGCTTGTCTCGTTTTTTTTGTTTTTCTTTGCAGGGAAGAAATTATCGGAAACAGATGAAAAAAGCCAATGTTTTATGGGTATCGCTTATGTTACTCTTGTTACTTTCATGTGGTGGAAAGCAGGAAAAGGTCAAAGACGTTGAGGAACGTATCTATCAGATGGAAATGGACAAGCATACAGGAGTGCAGCGTATGCAACCTTCAGTTTCGCAAGGAAACGTTGTGATAGCCGGTGCAGAATATCATTATGAAGTGCACCGTAATTCGTGTGATTCGCTTAAAATGGTAAGCGATGAGCAAGGCACACAGTTTGTTGATAATGTGATAGAACTTAAGATTCTTCGCAATGGCAATCAGAAGGTCTTTTACAAACGTTTCACCAAACACTATTTTGCCGGACAGGTGGGAGCCGACTTTATGAAAAACGGAATACTTGAAGGTTTGGTTTTTGACAAGGTGCAAGATGGTCGTCTGTTTTTTGCAGCCAGTGTTTGTTATCCGCAGACCGATTTGTTCATTCCGCTGAGTGTGCAGATTTCTCCCAAAGGGGCAATAGCTGTCGAACGTATATATATGATGGACGAACATCAAGAACAACAGGATACTTCCATAGTTATGTGATTTGCAGTATGTTTTATTGAACCTTTTTGTATCCGGTGTTGTTGATACGGCGTTAATTATTCAACAAATAGTGCAATATGAAAAGGTTTATGTTAATGATGGGGGTGGTGCTGTTGGCATTGACGGCAGCATCAGCCAGAGGCAGAGTGACGCGCGACACGGCAGTATTGCCTGCAGAAGCTCGTGAGTTTGTAAAGACCCAGTTTCCTTCAACGACCATTTCTTATCTGAAGGTGGACAAGGGAATGTTCAATGGAAACAGTTATGAAGTCCGCTTGGCCGACGGTACAGAATTGGACTTCAATAGCCAAGGGGAGTGGACTGAGATTGATTGTGAACCGCGGGCGGTTCCTTCAACAGTGATTCCAGAGACCATTTCCAATTATATGAAGCAGAACTATTCCCGTCATCGTATTGTGAAGGTAGAGCGTAATCGCAAGGGTTACGAACTGAAATTGGAGAACGATTTGGAGGTGGATTTTGATACTTATGGAAATTTTCTGCATTTGAGCAGATGATTCTCTAATCCAGATCAACCACAGTGATTCCTGCTCCACCGAATTGGACGTGTTCGTCTTGAATATTGGCAACTCCAGGCACTCCTGAAAGGTAATTGCGTATGAGGGTACGCAAAATCCCGTTTCCGGTGCCATGGAGTATGCGTACCCGATTTACCCCTAAGAGGATGGCATCATCAATGAAGTATGTTACAGCCTGCAGAGCCTCTTCGCCCCGCATGCCCCGTACATCAATGTCTTGTTTGAAATTCAACTTCTTCTCGTAAACATCATCTTGGGTCTGTTTGCTGACGAATGTAACGGTCTGGGAGTTGTGCTCTTTGGGGGCTGTAGTGCTCCGTTCCAGTCGGTCAGTTTTGACAGTTGATTTTAGCATACCGAAGATGACTGTCGCATTTTTGCCGTTTATCTCTATGACTTGTCCAATGGAGGTCTGCCCCTTCAGCCTGACGTAAGTGCCAGAAGTGATAGGTTCCTCTTTCGGTGCTGTTGTTGTCGTACGGGCCTGTGCTGTTGGTTGCTTTTTTTCTTTTTTGCGGTTTTGTTTTTCGCGCAGCCGTTCCATCTTTCGGTTGATGGCCGCTTCTTTCAGGTCGTTTTCTTTTTCAGCCAATGAGTCTCTGAAGTCTGTCAGTTCCTGTCGTGCTTGTCGTGTGCGTTCTTTCTCCGCTTGGCTCTCTTTGATGGTCCGTATGGTGTTTTCTATTTTTGCATTAGACTCTTGCAACAGTTGCTCAGCCCGTTCCTTTGCGGTAGTGAGGATAGTCTTGCGACTTTTTTCCAATTCCTGCAGTCTTGTCTCATATCGGTTGATGGTTTCTTCCATCTTTTTTTCCTGTTGACGGATAGTCTGTCGTTTGTTTTCCCAGTAGCGTTTGTCCCGCACGATGTCCTGCAGGTATTTGTCAGCATTGATATATTCGCTGCCCACTATTTCGGACGCATCGGCTATCACCTCTTCGGGGAGTCCTATTTTACGTGCTATCTCTACAGCAAACGAGCTGCCGGGGTTGCCTGTTTGCAGTTGGAAAAGAGGTTGCATCATGTGTCTGTCGTAGAGCATGGCTCCATTGGCCACTCCTTCGTTTTCGTCGGCAAAATGCTTCAGGTTCTGGTAGTGGGTGGTAATGACTCCGTAACATTTCCGTAGGTTGAAGCGTTTCAGAATGGCTTCTGCCATAGCACCTCCTATCTGTGGCTCGGTACCACTGCCGAATTCATCAATAAGCAGCAGGCTGTGTCCGTTGCAGTGCCGCAACATTTGTTTCATATTCATCAGGTGCGACGAATAGGTACTCAGGTCGTTCTCTATGCTTTGTTCGTCACCAATGTCGATGAATATACTGTTGAAAATGCCGGCATGGCTTCGTTCGTGCATTGGTACGGGTAGCCCGCATTGTAGCATATATTGTAGCAATCCCACAGTCTTCAGGCAGACAGATTTTCCACCGGCGTTCGGGCCGCTGATGAGCAGGATACGTTGTCTGTTGTTCAGTTCGATGTCCAGCGGGACTACTTTTTTGCCGTGTTTCGACAATGAGAGTTGCAGCAGAGGATGTATGGCCATAGTCCAGTCTATCACCTGTTTCCGTTCGATGATGGGCTTGATGGCTTGAGTCTCTTTTGCAAAAGAGGCTTTGGCACGTATAAAGTCGATGTCGGCCAAGAATTCGTATGCCGTCAGCAATTCGGGAATCAGTGGACGCAAGGTGTCCGAGAAGAGTGTCAGGATGCGTATGATTTCCCGCTTCTCTTCACTTTCCAGTTCTCGTATCCGATTGTTAGCCTCCACTACTTCAGTGGGTTCTATGAAGACTGTTTTTCCCGTGGCTGATTCATCGTGTATGATGCCACGTATTTTCCTTTTCAGTCCGGGAGCTACAGGGATGACCAGTCTTCCGTCACGCAAGGTGGGGGCGGCATCTTTTTCTACTACACCTTCCGATTGGGCATTACGCAGGATGTTGTTCAGGCTGCGCGAGATACTGTTGGCTGTCCGTGCCAGTTCCTGTCGGATACGTGCCAGTTCGGATGAAGCGTTGTCTTTGATTTTTCCGAACTTGTCGAGTATGCAGTCAATGTTTTTGGTCACTTGGGGATAGATGCCCACCTCTCCGGCCATTCTTTTTAGGGCAGGGTAGGGAGGGACTTCTCCTTCGGTGGGTGTACGTTGTAAGAAGAGGATGATTCCGTTGAGTGTTTCCAGCGAACGTCGCAGGTCGAAAAGTTCCTGCTCGTTCAGATACAGTCCTTCCACCCGTATCCGTTTCAGTGAAGGACGGAGGTCGTAGAAGAATTGGTCAGGGAAGTCATCCTCCATTTCCATGATGCGCATGAATTCGCACGTCTGATTCATCCGTTCGTGTATTTCTTCGTAGTTTTCGGTAAAGTCCATTTGCTCCACCCGTTCGATACCGAGTGTACTCATACATTTCCCTTTCAACAGTTGGCGTATTTGGTCGAATCCAATTTTG
The DNA here is from genome assembly GCA_964614555.1 of uncultured Bacteroides sp. Taxonomy (GTDB): domain Bacteria; phylum Bacteroidota; class Bacteroidia; order Bacteroidales; family Bacteroidaceae; genus Phocaeicola_A. The sequence continues at coordinate 26,003 of CAZTPB010000004.1, read as the reverse complement.
TGCTCTAAGTTCTGTGGATAAATCATTCCTTATACCTTATTATATATATAGCATATTCATTTGCGAGGCAAAAATACAATTTTTACCTTTTTTGAGCAAAAAAAAGGCCGAATAATTTGCAGGTTCAGAAAAAAGCAGTACCTTTGCATCGCTTTTGAAAGGAAGCTCTCCTCCAAAGGAGTTTGGAAAGGTGGTAGAGTGGTCGATTACAGCGGTCTTGAAAACCGCCGTGCTGAGAGGCACCGGGGGTTCGAATCCCTCCCTTTCCGCAGATTTCAAAGAGGTATTGCTGTCGTATGATGGCAATACCTTTTTTCTTTACTGTATGCAAAAATATAAAGAAAGATAATTATTTCTTTATATGGACTGTTGATTCGTGAATTTTGCCTACATTTGCAAAATAATCTCAATTAATTAGAAATAAGTAAGAATAACAGAGTGAGTTATGAGTAATCGCTTTACGAGAATAGCTGTAAAAATTGGCAGCAATGTGCTGACACGTTGTGATGGAACGTTGGATGTCACACGTATGTCGGCTTTGGTTGACCAGATTGCAGAATTGCGTAAGGAAGGGATGGAAGTGATTCTTGTCTCTTCGGGTGCTGTGGCTTCGGGGCGTAGCGAGTTGCCTTTGTCTTCCGGAAGGAAGATGGACAGCGTCGATCAGCGCCAGCTCTATTCGGCGGTAGGTCAGGCCAAACTCATCAATCGTTATTATGAACTTTTCCGCGAACATCATATTCCGGTGGGGCAGGTGTTGACCATGAAAGAGAACTTTTCCACGCGCAGGCATTATTTGAATCAGCGTAATTGTATGACCGTGATGCTGGAGAATGGGGTGATTCCCATCGTGAATGAGAACGACACCATTTCGGTGACGGAACTGATGTTTACCGATAACGACGAACTTTCAGGATTGATTGCTTCGATGATGGATGCCCAAGCATTGGTGATACTTTCCAATATTGACGGAATCTTCGATGGTGCACCGGGCGACCCTGAAAGTAAAGTTATTCGGACTGTAGAATTGGGACGCGACCTTTCTGAGTATATCCGTACGGAGAAATCCGGATTTGGCCGTGGGGGAATGACCACCAAGTGCAATATAGCCCGTAAGGTGGCTGATGAGGGAATCACGGTCTTTATAGCCAATGGCAAGCGGGACAATGTGTTGGTGGAGCTGATGCACGCTCCGGAAGAGACACTTTGCACTCGCTTTGAACCCAACCGTGAAGCCATGCCCAGTGTGAAGAAGTGGATAGCCCATTCTGAGGGATTTGCCAAAGGCGAACTTCATCTGACACGGCCGGCTGTGCAGGCACTGACGGGCGAACAGGCTGTCAGTCTGCTTCCGGTAGGTGTGGCGGCCATAGAGGGGGACTTTGAGAAGGATGACATCGTCCTGCTGATTGATGCAGAAGGGACACGTATCGGAGTCGGCCGCATATCTTGCGATGCTGCCGAGGCACGTAGTGTCATCGGCAAGCACGGGCAGCGTCCCATAGTCCATTACGATTATCTTTATTTGGAATATTAATAATTAAAACAGATTTTGTACCATGAAACGTTTAGCAGCTTTCATTGTAGCATTGTTGTCGTTACCGATGATGTATGCAGCGAAGAATTGGATAGATGTCACAGACCAATATGTGGTAAATCCTGGATTTGAGAACGATTTGACTACCGGTTGGAAATGGACAAGTAATGCCGGAAGCCAAAAGACCGGATACGGTTGTATGGAGTTCTGGAACGGCACGTACGATTTTTATCAGACACTCAACGGTTTGCCTGATGGCAAATACCGTCTTTCTGTACAGGGGTATTACCGTACGACGAACAATAATGACGGATACAACCATTATCAGGAAGGCATAGAGAGTATCCCTGCCGTTCTTTATGCCGGCGAGGCTACTGTGCCGGTAGTCAGCATCTATACAGCTTCATTGACAGAAAACTATGCCGGTGGATGTTGGGGTACGGGCAACCGCTGGGAGTACATCTACTTCCCGAATACTATGCAGACGGCAGCTTACTGCTTTTCGTTGGGGTATTATGAAAACCAATTGGAGGTGGAGGTTACGGGAGGGACACTCACTATCGGTATGAGAAACGATGAGTGGGTATCCGATAATTGGTGTATCTTTGATAACTTCCGTTTGGAATATTATGGAGAATATGTTCCGGTGACAGATGTCACATTGTCGGCCACTTCCGTCGAACTGATTTGTGGTGAATTACGTCAGTTGTCTGCTACGGTAGTGCCGGCTGATGCTACGGTGCGTAAGTTGGAGTGGGAATCATCGGATCCTTCCGTGGTGACTTGCAAAGACAACGGTCTCTTGCAGGCTTTGGCTGAAGGTACAGCTGTCATCCGTGCTGCAGCTACAGACGGTAGCGGCATCTGTGCCCAGTGCCATGTCGTGGTAGGAAACCGCGAAGCAACTCCCGGTTCGGTTGTTATCAATGAGTTGCAGGCGGCCAATATCGATATGTTTGTTGATCCTTCGTTCAACTACGGTACTTGGATTGAACTTTACAATCCTACGGATTTGGCCGTCAGCTTGAACGGATGTTACATCAGCGACGACCCGGCAAATCTGAAGAAATATCCTTTGCGGCAATATGGAGGAGCTGTGCCGGCACATGGTTTCCATACCTTGTGGTTCGATCATTACAGCAAGTGGGCTCCCTCACAGATAGATGCCAAGCTCGACTATGATGGCGGCACCATTTATCTTTCCGACAAATCGGGCGAACTCATCTGCATTCAGGAATATCCGGCAGCCATATCCCGCACTTCGTATGCCCGTATGACCGACGGTGGCAGCGAATGGGGAGTGACGGCTTCTCCTACACCGGGCAAGAGCAATGCCGGCAGCCGTTTTGCCACAGACCGACTGGAGGCTCCTGTGGTCGATAAGGATGCCTGTCTCTTTACCTCTCCGTTCACTGTGCAGGTAGAGATTCCTGCCGGAACTGTATTGCGATATACTACCGATGGCACTACACCCACCGAGCAGAACGGTGAGGTCAGTGCTGACGGGCGTTTCACGGTCGAATCTACCACTATTTACCGTTTCCGCCTTTTTGCGGAGGGCAGTCTGCCCAGTACTGTGGTTACCCGTTCATACCTCTATCAGGACAAGGAATATACTCTTCCCGTCGTGTCTGTAGTGACCGATCCGGTGAACCTCTACGACGACAGCCTGGGCATCTATGTGAAGGGAGTGAACGGCCGTCCCGGTAACGGACAAAGTTCTCCCTGCAATTGGAACATGGATTGGGACCGTCCGGTGAACTTTGAGTACATTACTCTTGAGGGAGAAATGGTCATCAATCAGGAGGCCAATATGGAGATGTGCGGCGGATGGAGCCGTGCATGGACTCCGCACTCTTTCAAAATCAAGGCCAACAAGATTTATGAAGGACTCAACTACATTCCCTATCCCGTTTTTGAAGAGAAGGCACACCTCAAGCACAAGACGTTGCAGATACGTAACGGTGGCAACGATACCGGGGCACGCATCAAAGATGCCGCCCTGCAGGAGGTCGTCCGCTCGTCTGGATTGGATGTTGATGGACAAGCTTGCCAGCCGGTCGTGCACTTTATCAACGGGCAGTACATTGGCCTGCTCAATGCCCGCGAGCCGAACAACAAGCATTTTGTGGAAGCCAACTATGGGTGGGATGAAGAAGAGATAGACCAGTTCGAGATGAGCCCCGACTCCGGCTATTGCCAAAAGTGCGGCACCGACGAGGCGTTCCTCCAATGGTACACGCTTTCTGCTACAGCTGCCAATGCTGCCACTTACGAGGAAATATGCAATCTGGTGGACATCGATGAGTATATCAACTACATGGCAGTGGAGATGTACCTTGGTGGTACCGACTGGCCGCAGAACAATGTCAAGGGTTTCCGTCCCCGTTGGGAGGGAGGAAAGTTTCGGTTTGTGCTTTTCGACCTCGACGGCACCTTTGCTACCACCAGTCCTTTCACCACTTTCGAGGGCAAGCAGGTTTATACGTTCGATTACCTTTACGGTCAAGATACGCAATATATTACAGAGGAAATCAAGCTTGTCACTATCTTCCTGAATATGCTGCAGAACGAAACTTTCCGCAAACAGTTCGTCGATTCCTATTGTTTGGTGACCGGCTCGGTATTCACCCCCGAGCGTAGCGAGCAGATTATCACTGAGATGGCGCAGCGCACCGAGGCCATGTTGGCTTACGAGTACAACTCGCCTTGGAGCACAGCTAATTCGCTGATCAGTTCGCTGCGCAACCGTCAGCAGACCATGATTAATGCACTCAAGAGATACAGCCGCATGGAACTTTCGTCCACAGCCAGCACTGCAGTGAAGTTCTCGGCCAATCTCCCCGAAGCCCGTCTGACCCTCAACGGACTGCCGGTGCCTACCAATGCATTTGATGGCACCCTCTTTGCTCCTGCCACCCTCAAAGCAGAGGCTCCTGCCGGTTATCGCTTTGCCGGATGGGCAGCCGGGAATGGCGGAAATACAGTATCCCTTCTTACAGCGGGAGCTGCATGGAACTATTACGACCAGGGTTCACTCGATGCATCAGACTGGACGGCTGTCTCTTTCGACGATTCATCATGGGGAGAGGGACAGGCTCCGTTGGGATACTACACGGGCGACTCAGGCAATGGTCGTGGATACAACACCTTCTTGGATTATGGCGACGATGCCTCGGTCAAACGTCCCACTTATTATTTCCGTACAGAGGTGCAGCTTTCCCACACCCCGCTTTCATCAGATGTATATACCCTCTCTTACACCGTGGACGACGGCATGGTTGTCTATGTCAACGGAGAAGAGGCCGCGCGTTATCAGATGCCGTCGGGCACAGTGGGATTTGACACCTATGCTTCCACCTATGCCAATGGCAATCCCGATTCAGGTACACTCACGCTTCCGGCTTCGCTCTTCAAGAAAGGCAGCAACCTGATAGCCGTAGAGGTGCACAACAACAATGCCAATTCTACAGACATCTATTTCGATGCAGCCTTGTCGGTCACGACCTCTTCCGTTACAGACCAGACAAATTATCTCTGCACTACCGAGGAGTATGAATTGCCGTTCGACGGCTCTGTCACTTCATTGGTGGCCTGCTACGAGCCGCTCTCCAGAGAAGCACTTACCGGTATCCCTTCACTGCCGGTGCGTATCAACGAAGTGAGTGCCGACAACAGCATCTACATCAACGAGTTTTATAAGAAGAACGATTGGATAGAACTCTACAATACCACCGATGAACCGATAGACGTTGCCGGCATGTATATCAGCGACAATGCACAGAAACCGGAGAAATATCAGATTCCCGCCTCGGATGCAGTCAATACCGTGATTCCGGCACACGGCTATCTCATCCTGTGGGCAGACAAGTTGGAGGCAGTGAGTCAGCTGCACACCACCTTCAAGCTTGATGCCGACGGTGGCGAAGTATTGCTTTCGGCTGCCGATGGCTCTTGGAAAGACCTGCTCACCTATCCTTTGCACAGCGGTGAAGAGAGTGTGGGGCTCTATCCTGATGGCGGTGCATCCATCTATCTGATGAATACGCCTACTTTTGGCAGTAGCAATCGTCTGAGCGCGTCCTATGCAGTCTATTTGGAAGAGTCGCCCGATGGTGTCGGCACACTTGAGGCCGACGGCGGCAATGGTGCATCGTTGCTTATCAGTTGCCACGGCCGTCAGTTGGAGATTGTCGGCACAGAGGTAGTAGGAGTGTCGCTCTACAACTTGGCCGGACAGCTTAGTCTCACGCCACAGCCTGCTTCAGTCATCAGCCTGCCGGCTTCGTTGTCTGCCGGAGTCTATATCGTGAAGGTGACGGATGCTGCTGGAGGTGTACATACAGCCAAGATAGCTGTCAGGTAATATCTCAGTTCGGGTATATTTCAAACGAATGTCCGTCCGGTATGAGTCTTCTGCCGGACGGACATTCGTTTTTTTATCCGCATACAACACGGATGAATTATAGGGAGGTTCTATAAATTAGTTTCTTCGTTTATTCGAGGTGGTTCTCTGCTTGGACGCTTTGCTTGTCTTTTTGGTCTTTTTCTCCTTATCTCCTTGATACGTAGCCCGCTACGCATCTTCGTAGATAAGAAGGAAAATCCTCAAAAATCCGAAGCAAATCATCGCAAGCTAATTTATAGAACCTCCCTATAACAATCAGATATACTTCTGCTGACGGAGTTCCTCTACGGCGATTTCCAGTTCCTTGTACCACTCCTCGCCGAACTTGCGGATAAGGGGTTCGCGCAGGAACTTATAGACAGGCATATCTTTTGCTTTCCCCAACACCACGGCGGCCTTGCAGACATCCCAACGGTGATAGTTCACAGCCTTGTAGGGGCCATAGTCGCCAATGCGTATGGGATAGAGGTGACAGGAGACGGGCTTGTAGAACCTGGTCTTCCCGGCCCGGTATGCCTTCTCGATGGCACAGTAGCAACTGCCATCCTCGCCGTAGCAGGTGAAGACACAATCCTTGCCGTTCACTATGGAGGTCACAAGGTCGCCCTCCTCATCGGTATAGGCCACTCCCTGCTTGTCGATTACCGCACGTGCCTCGGGCGAAAGGTCGTCCCATATCTCGGGGAGCACCTCTTCTATCTCGGCCACCTCGTCGAGCTCCAACGGTGCACCAGCATCGCCCTCTATGCAACACTCTCCCTTGCAGGCCGACAGGTCGCAAAAGAACTTCTCCCTCAGCACATCGAGGCTGACAACAACATCGTCTATTTGGATCATCACAAAAAAGACCCTGCGGACCCCATCCCAACCTTCCCCAAGGGGAAGGAGTGAAATGTTTTGCAGAACTACTCACTCCCCTCCCTTGGGAGGGGTAAGGGGGAGGGTCCGTGGGGCCGTCTTTTATTTTACTTAATCAAATTCTTTCCATCCATCTCTGCGGGCTGGGGCAATCCCATGATGTGCAGGATAGAGGGAGCCACATCGGCCAGTACGCCATCCTCTACCTTGGCATCCTTGTTCTCTGTCACATAGATGAAGGGAACGGGATTCAGGGAGTGGGCGGTGTTCACCGAGCCGTCGCTGTTCACGGCATTGTCGGCATTTCCATGGTCGGCAATGATGATGGCTTCGTAGTCGGCAGCCTTGGCTGCTTCGATGACATCCTTCACACAGGCATCCACGGCCTTGACGGCTGTCTCGATGGCACTATAGACACCGGTGTGTCCCACCATATCGCCGTTGGCAAAGTTCACCACGATGAAGTCGAACTTCTCGGACTTGATGGCCTCAACCAGCTTGTCCTTCACCTCGAAGGCGCTCATCTCGGGCTGCAGGTCGTAGGTGGCCACTTTGGGGGAAGCCACCAGGATACGCTCCTCACCCTCGTAGGGAGTCTCGCGTCCGCCGTTGAAGAAGAAGGTCACGTGGGCATACTTCTCTGTCTCGGCAATGTGGAGCTGGCTCTTGCCTTGGGCACTCAGGTATTCGCCCAAGGTGTTCTGTACGTTCTCCTTGTCGAAGAGAATGTGTACACCGGTGAACGAAGCATCGTAGGGGGTCATGCAGTAGTACTGCAATCCGGGGATGGTGTGCATACCTGCCTCGGGCATATCCTGCTGGGTGAGCACTACGGTCAGCTCCTTGGCGCGGTCGTTGCGGTAGTTGAAGAAGATGACCACATCGCCCTCCTTGATGGTGCCATCGACGGTGGCATTGTGGATGGGCTTCACGAACTCGTCGGTCACGCCCTCGTCGTAGCTCTCCTGCATGGCCTGTACCATATCGGTAGCCTGCTTGCCTTCGCCGCTCACGAGGAGGTCATAAGCCACTTTTACACGCTCCCAACGCTTGTCGCGGTCCATGGCATAATAACGGCCTACGATGGAGGCCACATGTCCGGCACTCTGGGCACAGTGGGCTGTCAGTTCCTCGATGAATCCCTTTCCGCTCTTGGGGTCGGTATCGCGACCGTCCATGAAGCAGTGGATATAGGTGTTCTCGATGCCATACTCCTTGGAGATGTCGCACAACTTGTAGAGGTGTACGAGCGAACTGTGTACACCACCGTTGGAGGTGAGTCCCATCAGGTGTACGCTCTTGCCATTCTCCTTAGCGTAGGAGTAGGCAGCCACGATTTCCTTGTTTTGCAGGATACTGCCATCGGCACAGGCACGGTTGATCTTCACCAAGTCCTGATACACGATGCGTCCGGCACCGATATTGAGGTGTCCTACCTCGGAGTTGCCCATCTGTCCGTCGGGCAATCCCACATTCTCTCCACTTGCTTGCAACTGGGAGTTGGGGTATGTCTCAGCCAGATAGTCCATATACGGAGTTGCGGTGTTGAAGATTACATCTCCCTTACCATGATTACCGATTCCCCATCCGTCGAGAATCATTAAAAGCGCTTTCTTTGCCATAGTCTGTTCTTTATATTGTTTCTTAGTTTATTTGATAGTCACTCAAAATCGGCGCGAAGTTAGCAAATATTCGCCGAATATGCACGTATTCAGGGCAAAAATTAACACGAAGAACGGCTCATTTCCTCTTCTTCGTCAAATTCCGGTAGAGTTGGCTACCTTTATACCTTAGACGCACATATTGCCTGAATGCTTTCATTTTGTCATTTCCGAAAATTGCATAAGAAAGAATATTATGCATGGTTATGCAAAATAAAAGTACGCTTTGGGATAAAAATGCAGGATTCTCGCCTTTTTATGAGTACCCGCTAATGCTTGATTACAAGTTTCCATAGCTCATGCCTGCACTTTCACAACCAAGTTTTCTTGCGCCTTTGTAGCAGTATAAGACAGAGTGTATATTTTGTTAGTTATCTATCACCAGCACTTCTGCTTCACCGAACTGGTCGTATCCTGTGGTGATGATGCGGTCGCCCGGTTGTAATCCGCTTGTGATTTCATACTGTTGTGGATTCTGCCGTCCGATGGTGATGGGGACACGATAGGCTTTGTCGCCAGTTTCGTTGAGTTTGTAGATCCATTGTCCGCCGGTGGCTTGATAGAAGTTGCCTCGTGGGATGATGACGGCTTCTTCCGGCTGCCCTAATTCAATCTGTACGCGGAAACTTTTCCCGACACGTACATTATCGGGCATCTCACCGTTGAACACGAGATCGACATCAAAACTGCGGTCTTTCACCTCGGGCACCACTTTGGTAATCTTCAGCGGATAGCGTTTTCCCTGATAGAGCGTTGTAGCCGGAAGGCCTGTAGTGATGCGGTCGATATAATATTCACTCAGTGAAGTGTGAATCTTGTATTGGTCGAGTACTTTGATTTCACCTACATTGCCATTGGTGCCTATCTGTTGGCCGGGAGTCACCTTGATGAAGCTGAGTTGCCCGCTGATGGGAGCACGTACGATGAGCCGTTCTTGCCGTTCAAGGGCGCGGTTGAACTTCTTGCGTGCGCGTTCGAGGTCGCTGTACAACATCTCCTTGCGGATGAGGTTGACGGTGGAGTCGTGGCGCAGACTCTCCAATTGCAAGGCTGCAGTCTGGGTGTTGTAGTTGTATTCATCTTCGGCCACTTCAAGTTCGGCTTTGCTCTTTATCCCCATGTTGAACTCTTCTTTGGCCAGTTCATAACTTTTTTTCAGCCTTTTCTGATTGTAGATGGCTTGCAGCATCTGCTGTTTCAGTGAGAGGCTCTTTCGCTCCATCTCGATGACATTTTCTTTGTAGCTGCTCATCTGCTTCTCATATTCGTCGCGTTGGTCGTCGATGGTACGGGTCAATTCAGGGTTGGTCAGGACAAGGATGGTGTCTCCTTTGGTCAGCATGGTACCTTCTTCGGCTACGATGCGTTCAACACTTCCACCTTCTTGGGTGTTGACCTGTATGGTGAGGATGGGTTGTACCAGTCCTTCTACATCGACGTATTCCAGAAAACGTCCGCTCCCAACGGTGGCTGTTTGGGTGCTTTCTGTGTCGATGCGTAGTTTGCGTGGGCCTACGGAGATGCTGATGACGTAAATGATGAATGCCATGAAGACGGCTCCTGCAATAAGGTAATAACGGTAACGGATGTACCAGGGTCTTTTTTTCAATTGGATGTCCATAGTTTTGAGTTATAATTTATGATTCTGGTGTATAGGCTATTTTCTCTCCTTTCTCAAAGTCGTATCCGGTGAGGCTCCGCAAGGTGTAATAGAGGCTCCAGAAGGTCTTTAGGGTAGAGATGTGATTGCGCCGTGCGGCATCTTTTTCTGAAATGGCAGAGTTGAGGTCGAGCACAGTGCTTTTCCCCATGAGATAAAGGCGGCGTGCCACTTCGAAACGTCGTTCGGCTGTGGCGGCAGTCTTGGCTGCGATGGTCATGTGACTGCCCTGAATGTTGAATTGGCGTACGATACGTTGTACGTTCTGCTCGAAATTACGTTCGTTCTGTTCCACTTGGATGTGTGTCAGGTCGCGGTTTGAACGTGCTACTTTCACACGCCCCTTCCCCTTGCCCCAATCAAGGATAGGCAGCGACAGGCTGATGCTGGCATATTGGGAGTTGATAGGGTCGTGGTAAGCGTCTTTGAGGGTGCTTCCTGTCTGCGTCAGTCCGAATTGCAGGTAGATTTCAGCTTTCAGTCCGGCATTGGCTTTGGCGTTAGCCAAATTGCTTTCGCTCTGCAGGCGTTGTCGTCGGAAGGTTTCAGGCTCGGGGTTGTTCTGATAGGCATATGCCATGGCTTCGTCAATGGAGACGAGAAATTTGGGGATAGAGTCGTCTATCACGACATGGATGTTGACGTCATCCTGTAGGTTCAAGTAGGTACGCAGGGTCTGCATCTGGTCATCTACCGACATTTGCGCACTGATTTGTTCCTCTTCGGCATTGAGTTTGTTGATTTCCAATTGCAGCATATCGTTTTCGGTGATGGTGCCGATGTTGTATCGTCCTTTGGCATAGCGGTTGAGGGTGTCGGCAGAGGCGAGGTTGAAACGTGCTATTTCAAGGTTGGTTTGTGCGGTGGCCAATGAAAAGAAATAGTTGCATGCTTGTGAAGCCACCAGTTCCATCGTCTCGTTGTATTGTTTGCACGCTTCGCGATAGACAATAGGTTCGATACGGCGGTTCCATTTCAGCGAATTGTATCCGAAGAGGGACTGGCTGTATCCTAAATAGATGGGGGCTGTACTGTAGGACGTGCTATTGTTCTCTTCCCCGAAAAGGTCGAGCCGTTCGGCGGATGATGTGAGGGTGAAATATCCGCCTGTAAGGGTGATGTTCTGTCTGATGGCCAGTTGAAGGTCTGTGGTCAGCCGGTTTTGTTCCACATAGCTTTGGGTACCGTCGGACAGGGTGACCTTGTTGATGCTTCGGGTGTAGTCTGGGGTGGAGGTCAGTGTGACGGAAGGGAGATAATCGGCCTTGTAGTAGCGGTAGTTCCACCGGGCTGCGTGCAGGCTGTGGCGTGCGGCAAGGGCACTGGGTGACTGCTGTTGGGCCAGTCGGATGACCTCCTGGAGAGTGAGGGTCAGCTCTTTTTCAGGAGACTCTTGCGCCTCGGTGAATGTGGCTGGAAACAGCAGAGCCGCTGCGATGGTAATTTGTCGTTTCATATCCTTTGGTTCATTGATTCGTATATTTTATATACTACAAAAACTATGCCAAAACCTTAAAGCGTTGACTGATAGTGTGATGGCTTGTGCGGCCTGTGGCTGTTTTTGTGCGATTTCGCACAAGCGTTTTTCGCAAAAGCACAAAAAAATCGTTGCTTTGGGGGAGCAATTTATAAAACATTAAAAAGAATAGTTTGACAATTAAGAAA
>CAZTPB010000004.1:0-14204 GCA_964614555.1 uncultured Bacteroides sp. | reverse complement strand
TTATTTTTTGTGTGTGGGCTGGGGGGGGGTGTGTGTTTTTTTGTCCTTTTTCCCAAATGTTTTGTCCTAAATCGCACAAAAAATGCTTTGCTTTGGGCTCGCATTTTCTAAATCGTTACAATGAATAGTTGGACATTTCCTACATTTTGTTTAATTTTGCAGCGTCATTGAAGTCGGTGCAGAAGCTGGAGAAGTATGTGATATGCGGATGTCTTCATGAAAAAGGAAAACTTTGAAAACGAATAGAGGTATGTTATTATATCCGTTGTTGTTCCGCCCCAATTTGCATAAGGTTGTATGGGGAGGAAATAGTCTGAAGCCCTGGAAAGGAATGTCTGCCGATGGTGAACCTATCGGTGAATCGTGGGAAGTCAGTGTCGTGCCTTCAAGTGTAAGTGTCATAGCCAATGGACCTTTTGCCGGTAGGAGTCTGGCGGATGTCATTGACGAATATACAGAAGAGATTCTGGGAAAAGAAGTGGCAGACTGTCATCACGGCAAGCTTCCTTTATTGGTCAAGTTCATTGATGCGGCCAAAGATTTGAGTATTCAGGTGCACCCGGATGATGGGATGGCTATGCGTGAACACGGCAAATTGGGAAAAACGGAGATGTGGTATATCATCCATGCAGAACCGGGAGCTTATCTGTATGCCGGTTTCAAAGAATATATAGATGCAGAGGAATACAGACGGCGGATAGCTGATGGGAGTATAACCGAAGTGATGGCACGGCATGAAGTGAGGACGGGGGATGTCTTTTATATACCGGCAGGCAGAGTACATGCCATTTGTGGGGGAATTCTGCTGGCTGAAATCCAGCAGAGCAGTGATGTCACTTATCGTATCTATGATTACAACCGGCCGGGCACGGATGGGAAAATGCGTGAGCTGCATACGGAACTTGCCGCCCGTGCATTGGACTATACAGTGGAACGTGAATACCGAACAATCTATCCGATGCGTGAAAACAGTGCGAATCTGGTGCTTGACACCCCTTATTTCACTGTCAGGGTCAACGAACTGACCCGTCCTATTCATAGGGATTTGATGAAGTATGATTCGTTCATCATATCGATGTGTCTGCAAGGAAGCTGCCTCGTCAAAGTGAGGAGTACGGGAGATGAAATCCACCTCAAGGAGGGGCACAGTTGCCTGATACCTGCATGTATAGCTGACTATGACATCGTGCCGGAATCGTCAGGGAATGTCTGCCGTGTATTGGACACGTTCATTAATAATAAAGAGGAGGGACTGTTGAAGGTGATAACCCGTTTCCTGCATGGGACAAGAAGACCCTAAGATGGGTCAACCTCCTCGCCGTTGGTAATCGATAAACGAATAGGCGTATGCATGGCGTTCGTCTGACGGGTGTTTTTCATGGGCACTTTCTTCCCAATGTTCCGGATTAATGGAGGGGAAGAAAGTGTCAGCTTTTTCAGGGATATCTTCTACCAATGTGACAAGCAGACGGTCGGCCAACGGGAATGCCTGTTCGTAAACGGTTGCTCCTCCGATGATGTAAATCTCTTCATCGTTGGTGCAGTGCTGCAAAGCTTCCTCTAACGAAGTGAAGCATTCGGCACCTGGAAATGTGCAGGATGTTTGTCTTGACAACACGATGTTCCGTCGGTTGGGCAGGGCACCTTTGGGGAGTGATTCGAAAGTGCGTCGTCCCATGATGATGGTGTGGCCGGTTGTCAGTTGTTTGAACCGTTTCAAGTCGTTGGGGAGCCAATAGATCAATTGGTTCTCATAGCCTATGGCTCCATTTTTGGCGATGCAGACGATGATGGAAATCATTTTGTGATGATAGGGTTAATTTTACACTGACACTTTGCCTTTGATATGTGGATGCGGGTCGTATCCTTCCAAATGGAAATCATCGTATTTGAAATCGAAGATGTCTTTCACATCAGGATTGATATGCATGGTTGGGAGTGGCCGGGGGGTACGGGTAAGCTGCAGCTTCACTTGCTCCAGATGGTCGAGGTAGATGTGTGTGTCTCCTAATGTATGGACAAAATCTCCGGCTTTCAGTCCTGTCACTTGTGCCATCATTTGTAGCAATAAGGCGTATGAAGCGATGTTGAACGGGACTCCAAGGAATGAGTCGGCACTGCGTTGGTAAAGTTGCAGACTCAGTCTTCCGTCGGCAACATAGAATTGGAAAAAAGCGTGGCAAGGAGGCAGGTTCATGTTGTCAAGGTCGGCCACATTCCAGGCACTGACAATGATGCGGCGTGAGGCGGGATTGTGTCTGATGGTCTCTACCGCTTCTTTTATCTGGTCGATATGCCCTCCTTTATAGTCTGGCCATGAGCGCCATTGGTAGCCGTAGATGTGTCCAAGGTCGCCTGTAATGGGGTCGGCCCATTCATTCCATATGCGTACACCGTTTTCCTGCAGGTATTTCACGTTGGTGTCTCCTTGCAGGAACCATAGCAGTTCGTGGATAATCGACTTCAGGTGCAGTTTCTTGGTGGTGAGCAGAGGAAAACCTTCTTCCAGATTGAACCGCATCTGATGTCCGAATACACTGATGATGCCAGTGCCTGTACGGTCGTCTTTGCGCACTCCTTCAGTAAGAATCCGGTTGAGTAAATCGAGATATTGTTTCATGATGATGTATTCTTTTTTATGTTTCGTGTTGCAAAGGTACACTTTTTCTTTATCTTTGCAAGCAAAAAGAACATGATTCAAGAATCTGCAAGAAATATTTATGGAATTGCCTGTCGATTTTTCCGCATATACCCGGCAATTGTTGGGGGAAAGTGCTTTTGAAGAGTTGGTTGAGTCTATGGCTTCAATGCCATCGGTCAGCATCCGTGTCAATCCGGCCAAATGGCATCAGCCGTTTCCACAGAAGTGGGAATCTGTGCCGTGGAGTGCGGTGGGATATTATCTTCCCGTGCGTCCGCATTTCACATTGGATCCGTTGTTTCATGCCGGTGCTTACTACGTGCAGGAGGCCTCTTCGATGTTCGTGGAACAGGTGTTGCGCACTTTTGTCACCCGGCAATGCGCCATGCTTGACCTTTGTGCCGCTCCCGGTGGCAAATCCACATTGGCACGTAGTGTCTTGCCTGCAGGAAGTTTGCTGGTCAGCAATGAGATAGTGCGTACCCGTGCGCAGGTATTGGCTGAAAATATCATCAAATGGGGGCATCCTTCGACGATAGTCACTTGCAATGCACCTGCTGATTTTACGGTATTGGAGGGAGGCTTCGATGTGATATTGGCCGATGTCCCTTGTTCTGGGGAAGGAATGTTCAGGAAGGATGAGGGGGCTGTAGCAGAATGGAGCAGTGCCAATGTCGATGCTTGTTGGCGACGCCAGCGTAGCATAGTGGCTGA
This sequence comes from uncultured Bacteroides sp., assembly GCA_964614555.1. Taxonomy (GTDB): domain Bacteria; phylum Bacteroidota; class Bacteroidia; order Bacteroidales; family Bacteroidaceae; genus Phocaeicola_A. The sequence goes on along the minus strand of CAZTPB010000004.1, from coordinate 10,849 downwards.
TGTATGGCCTTGTCTGAAACCCGGAGGCATTTTTATTTATAGCACTTGTACCTACAATACATTGGAGAATGAAGAGAATGTACGGTGGATAGTGCAGGAGTATGGTGCCGAAGTGTTGGAGGTGCCTGTATCTGCCGGATGGGGAATTCAGGGGAATTTGCTCGGAAAAGAGTTTCCTGTTTATCGTTTCTTTCCTTCGTGTGTGCGTGGTGAAGGGTTCTTCTTGGCTGTCTTGCGTAAGCCTGCGGGGGATGCTGTGGGTAAAGAATTGGCATTTGAAACAGCCGGGTTGGAGAGGGACGAGAACAAAAAGGGAAAGAAAAACAGTCGTCATACGCGAAAGGGAAAAGTGACAGTCCCTGTAATACCGGAAGAATGCCGGCAATGGCTGGCAGATGCCGAAAAATATGTATGGGAGGTGAACGAAGATGCCTTGCAGGCCTTCCCGTTTGAATGGGTGGGAATGCTGAATCAGCTGAAGGAGCATCTCTATTTGCTTCATGCCGGTATTGAGGTCGCTACATTGAAGGGGCGTGATTGGATACCGGCTCATCCGTTGGCCATGAGTACGGAGTTGTGTCAGGGGGCATTCCCTACCGTCGAAGTCTCGTGTGATGAAGCTCTTGCCTACTTGCGGCGCGAGAGTGTGGTGCTGGATAGCAGCCTGCCCCGTGGGCATGTATTATTGACTCACCGTGGGATACCTGTCGGATTTGTCAAACATCTCGGTAACCGGGCAAATAACCTTTATCCTAATGAGTGGCGTATCCGTAGCAGTTATGGTAAGGGGACAGTCATCGTGGACGTATAATAATCAGGTTTGGCCAATGTGAAGCTTGCATCTTCTTCGGAACTCGGCATAAAACATCAGTCCGGCACTGGTTAGTCCGAATGGAAGCCCCATCCAAATGCCTACGGCTCCCATACCGAATGGAAAGGCGAAGAACCAGCTGGCAGGCAGGGAAATGACAAAATAGGCAATGAAGGCATAGAGCATCATGGGCTTGACATCTGCGATGCCACGCAGGGCATTGGCAAAGGTGATTTGCATTCCGTCTCCAATCTGGTAGAGTAACATGGGAATAATCAACTGTGCTACGAGGGCACTTACGGCTGTGTCATCGGTAAACCATCCGCCCATCTGATGCCGGAAAAGGAAAATGAGTGAACAGGCAAATATGCCTAACAAGAAGATAAGATGCATTCCTGCATAGGCTGACCGGCGGACATTTATGGTGTCTTTCTGACCGTGAAACCATCCTACACGGATGGCCACAGCGGCTCCGATGCCGTAGTAAACCATGAAGCAGAGCGAACTGACGGTGCACATCACTTGGTGGGCGGCCAATGCCGTGGCTCCTATCCATCCCATCATTACGGCAGAGAGGCTGAATGCGGCTGTCTCCATACCCATCTGTAAAGCTATGGGCCAACCCAACCGGTTGAGGTTCAGAAATTCGCTCCATGAGGTTGAGCCTTGGAAGAAATGGTTGCGGTAGTTCTTATAATGTGGTGTAAAGAAGAAGACTACAATGAAAGCCGCTACCATCAATATTCGTGAGACCAACGTGGATATGCCTGCTCCGAGCAGTCCCATTTCAGGCAACCCCCATAAGCCGAATATGAGCAGCATGTTCCCTACGATGTTTACGACATTTCCTCCGAGCATAATCCACATGGGAGTGCGTGTGTCCATAATGCCGTCAGCGAACTGCTTGAATGCGTTGAACCACATGAGGAAAGGCAGACTGGCCAGCAGTGTCAGGTAGTAGGGACGCATTAGCGGAAGCAATTCGTCGGGCTGCCCGATATTTCCGAGATTGAGATAGAGGATGCCCATGGTCAGACAGACAATGAGTGCCAATGTGGTATTTGCGGGCAGACTGTTTTTCAAGGCTTGGGCCACTCCGGCTGTATTGCCGGCTCCATACCGGCTGCTTACTACAGGGGTGAGTCCGTAGGAAAAACCCACGCTGAAGATAATGGCCAGGTTGAAAACATTGTTCACAAATCCTGCGGCAGATAATTCCGCACTACCGTATCTTCCCACCATGATGGTGTCAGCGAAACCTAATATAATCATTCCCAATTGTCCGATGACAATGGGAAGTCCTAACCGGACAAGGGATTGGTAGTGGTTGTACATAGTCTGCGGATTAGTTGTTCTTCTTATACCATACTACACTGCAATTCTCTTTTCGGAATAGATTTTTTGCTAAAGTGCGTATCTCCTCGGCGGTAACACTACAATAACGGGACACCTCATTGTTCAACTCTTCGGCATGGCCTATCAGTTCAAATTGTGCCAGGTTGATGGCATTATTGAGAAAATTTATCCCATTGAAAGTGTGTATTGCTTCGAAACGGTTCTTGACTTTCTCTAACTCTTCTTTGTCCGGCAGGTGGGACTGTAGCGCTTCCAGCTCTTCCCAGATGGCATCTTCCGCATCTTCCAATGAGATGTTTGGAAGAACTTTACCGGTAATTTGCAGAAAACCCTCATCCATGCTGCCTGTGATGTAAGCGTCGATTTGGCTGAAAAGCGGTCTTTCCTTGACAAGGTGTTGTATCAGCCTGCTTGATTGCCCGTTGGCCAACAGGTCGCTGAGCATATCTGTGGCATAGTAGTGGGGATGGTTTCTGCTGCAGGTCCGGAAATTGAGGTAGATGGCATCAAGTGGGACATTCCGTTGTACTTCCATTCGGCGCATGGCGGTTTGAGGCGGCTCTTGTGGCAGATTTCGTGGAGTGATTTCTCTTCTGGGAATTGGTCCGAACCATTTTTCTGCCAATCGGACAGTCTCTTCGAATGAGATATGACCAACGACAGCAAGTATGGCGTTGTTGGGTGCATAGTGGCTATAGAAGAAGGATTTGACTTCATCAAGCGTAGCTTTGGCAATGTGACTCAACTCCAGTCCGATGGTGGGCCATCGATAAGGGTGTACCTTGTACACCAGGTTGCGTACCAGATGGCTGGCATCCCCGTAAGGTTGGTTGAGATAACGTTGCTTGAACTCTTCCATTATTACCTGTCGTTGTACTTCCAGACTTTCAGGTGAGAAGGCCAGGGAGAGCATCCGGTCGGACTCCAACCAGAATCCTGTCTCTACATTTTGGCGTGGCAGAGTCAGGTAGTAGTTGGTCAGGTCGTTAGTTGTCCATCCGTTGTTTTCGCCTCCGGCTTCTTGTAGAGGAATGTCGTAAACCGGAATGTTTATAGAACCTTCGAACATCAGGTGCTCGAAGAGATGGGCAAATCCTGTCCGCTCGGGCGATTCATCGCGTGCTCCTACATCATAGAGCACATTGATGGCCACCATCTGAGTGTTCAGGTCTTCGCTATGTATAATGTGCAAGCCGTTTTCCAGTATGTGTCTGTTGACGTTTGTCATTCCGCTACATTTATTTTAAGGATTACGATGTCCTCCTCGGGGCGATCAGCCCGATTGGTCTTTACCTGTTGGATAGAATCGACGATTTCCATGCCTTCAACCACTTCACCAAAAACAGTGTATTGATTGTCCAAGTGTGGTGTTCCTCCGATGGTGGTGTAAGCCTCTTTCTGTTTATCGGTAAATTGGAAAGCAGGCTCATTGGCCGTCTGTGCGTGTGCTTCAGCTATCAGTTGGTCTTGAAGTTGTTGGAGGCCGTCTGTGTCACCGGACTTACGCATCTTGTAGATTTCTTTCATGTGCAGTCTTGCCAACGCATCGAAGGCTGTTTTCAGCTTCATCTGATTAAGCTGCTGCTCCATTGATGCCAATTGGGACGGTGTATATACTTGTCCGGTGACAATGTAGAACTGACATCCTGATGAACGGCGTTCGGGATTTACTTCATCGCCTTGACGGGCGGCAGAGAGTACTCCTTTTTTATGGAAATGTTTCGGATAGATGAATTCAGCAGGCAGTGTGTAGCCGGTGTCACCCATACCTAATTGTTGTCCTTTGGGCGCTCCTTTAGAATCGGGGTCTCCTCCTTGTATCATGAAATTCTTGATAACACGGTGAAAGAGAGTCCCTTCATAAAAGCCTTCATGGGCAAGCTTTATGAAATTGTCGCGGTGTATGGGAGTTTCGTCATAGAGCTTGACGGTGATGTTTCCCTTTGAAGTCTCGATGATTAGCTGTGTCTCTTTTTTCTTTTCCATATATATTGTTTTTATTCCCAATTGATACTCATCCGTTTGAGCACAGTGGCACTTGCTCCTGTAGAACCTGTATGCTGTATGCCTGTACCTCCATGCGGTGAAGGAGTGATAGAGGCTGATAGTACAACCTCTTTTTTCAAATCTGCTTTATGAGGTTCTGGTAGAGGATGAATGTTGTGGACGTAGGCTGTCAGTTTTTCTCCCTCTGCTTTCAGTCGGATGATACATCCGGTGCGGTAGCAGATGGATGAAACAGCCTGACTGATAGGTATGGCTTCTCCGTTTATGTATTTCATCAGTAGAAAGTCCACTGCTTTGTCGTGCTTGGTAGTGCGGATAATGCGTAACGCATATCCGGAGAGTGTGTGGGTGTCGAACTTGATGTAAACGTCCATATATTGTCCGGTGGCACTGCCAAATCCTTGTCCGGCAGTTTTGCATGGATCAGCATAAAGGGTTATTTCCATGTCACCGTATTCGTGCGGTTGAGGAGTGTACAGCAGGCGGGCTCCTCGTGCGTGTTGGATCAATCCTCGTGCGTGTGCTGCTCCATCTACACCGTATCCGTATGTCCAAGGAGTAGTTGTCGTGTCCGTATGCCATTCGTAGGCTTTTGTGTCAATGGGTTTGTATGTATCTACAGTCCAAAAGCCTGCCAGGATTTTTGATTGTTTCATTGGAGGGAAATCAGAAAAGTCGGTATCGAATGAGGCCTGTCTTTTATTCCTTATAGATATAGGAGTTTCTGTTCCTATGGTTGTGGCTTTTCCATAGGGACTACGCTGATGCTTTGGTGTAAGAGTGGCCAAAATGTAATACCCGTTATCTGCTGTTGTCAGCAGGTAGTTTTGCTTTGGGCTGTATTGGGGAGAGACTGCTACAGGAATTGCAGCTTTGCCATCGGGAGTCAGGCTGCGCATCCAAGTGATGGAAGAGTGATCTTTTCTCCCTTTCAGATCAAGCTCATAACAAAATGTTAGTGAATCTCCTATTTGGATTAGTGAGGGATTCTGGAGGATGGAAGGAGGGGGGAGCTGACGTGGATACACATGGATGACACAGGCTGCTTCCAGACCAGTGGGAGTAGTGGCTACAACCTGAACCTCTTCTGTTTCTTCAGTCATATTCTTGCCCATAATGAGTAATGACCCGTCTGGAAGGTTTTGGGTTTGGATGCACGAGGGATTTTTTCCGTTCACGTGCCAAAATATTTTTTTCCACGTTTGAGAAAAATCAGGTTCCTGCATGAATTTGCTTGCAGAGGCTTTCAAGTGTATAGTATCTATGCCCGACTCAATGGTAGCCGTACGGTGGTTGAGTGTGAGTGCGACAGCCTTTTGACTATATCTTTTCAAGATTTCTTTAGATTGACAGGCAGGATTCCAACCATCTCCATTGTCTGTCAGGTTAAGCAGATTGTAAACAATAGTGTCTCCCGTTTCTTCTGGATTAAAAAGATGTTTTGGAAGTGTCAGCCTATAAGCTTCTATGAGTTCCTTGCCTGTCATATCTACTGTAAGATGTTGGCTGCAGTGATCTATGAAAAGTGGTTTCTTGTTCAGGGTCAGCCCATATTGGTAACTACGTAGGTCATCGGTGGGGTTTGGGGTCCATCCGATGGTGAGGTCAGCCTGCTGGCTCTGCCACCTGCAATCAACCATGGTGACGGGACTTCCGACTTTCACAAGGTATTGCCGTCCGTTGGTTCGCGAATAGAAGTCGCAATCGAGGAAGATTGCTCCAGTCCCTTGTGTGGAATAGAAAGGTTTTCCACTGAAAAAGGTGAATCGGCAGTTGTGATAAATACCCGTTCCGCACAGTGCATCATCAGTACATTCAAAGTAGCAGTTTTCGAAAAACGTGCGTTTGGCTCCCACTAATGGACAGAGATTTAACCGGCTGATAAAACGGCAGTTGTGTGCCGCTATACGGTCTCCTTGGCAAATGGCTAACTGAGCCTGTACAATGGCATCTGCTCTGCGTTTTCTGTTGAGGGTGGAATCTCTTGGATATATAAGGTCAACGTTGCAGTAGTTTCCTAATGTCAAGTTTTCGAATGTAATGTCTTCACCTGTCAGGTGCAACATTGTGAAGTTGCCTATGGCTCCTTGTGTTTGTCCTCTGTTGGATGCAATCACTGTTTGTTCGGGATTTTCACCTAATCCCACCAACCGCAAATGACTCACTTTGATTTTCAGTCCGTATGGTATGTTTTCACCAGGTAACGGTTTCTTTTCGTTCGGGTCATCCGGATTGTCAATCCAATAAACCGAGGGGGCAATGCGGATTGTCAACGGATGTCGTTCCGTAAATGTTCCTTTGGGTAGTGTGTGCTGTATATTTTCGGCGGCCAACAATGCTTCTCTTAATGAGCAGAAGTGTATGCTGTCCGGAATGGACACTGGGGAGACTATCCAATTGTACTCATCTGAGGGCAATTCCTCGTTCCGATAACAGGATGTATTTTGTGCAATGCCGTTCATGACGGTCAGGAGCATACAGATGAAGAGCATTCTTTTCATAATGGTGTATTCCTTTTGTCTGCAAAGGTAGGGATAAATCTCTGTAATATGGAAAATTAAACAAAAAACTTTGCCTGGAGACCGATTTTTGCGTATATTTGCGCCTCATTAAAACAAGGAGAATTTAGATATGCCATTGAATTTGCCTGACAAACTGCCGGCCATAGAGCTGTTGAAGCAGGAAAATATCTTTGTGATTGATACTTCGCGTGCAACACAGCAGGACATTCGCCCGTTGAAGATTGTGGTGCTCAACTTGATGCCGCTGAAGATAACAACAGAGACCGACCTTATCCGGTTGTTGTCGAATACCCCGCTCCAGCTGGAAATATCCTTCATGAAAGTGAAAAGTCACACTTCGAAGAATACACCCGTGGAGCACATGAAGACTTTTTATCGTGACTTTGAAACGATGCGTGACGAGAAGTTCGACGGCATGATAATCACCGGTGCTCCTGTGGAACACATGGATTTTGAAGAGGTGGCCTATTGGGATGAAATATCTGAGATATTCCGATGGGCGCGTACCCATGTAACCTCTACCTTATATATATGTTGGGCCGCTCAGGCTGGTCTATACTGCCATTATGGTATCCCTAAGTATAAACTTGAGAAAAAGATGTTCGGAATCTTCAAACACCGTGTAAGCAATCCGTTGTTGCCAATCTTCCGAGGGTTTGATGACGAATTCTATGTCCCTCACAGTCGGCATACCGAAGTAAGGCGTGAAGATATACTCAAGGTAGCAGGACTTGACCTTATTTCCGAATCGGATGATTCTGGAGTCTATATGGTGGTGGCACGTGGTGGTAGGGAGATTTTCGTTACCGGCCATTCGGAGTACTCTCCTTTGACACTTGATACGGAGTACAAGCGCGATGTCAGCAAAGGACTTCCGATTGAAATGCCTGTCAATTACTACCGCGACAATGATCCTGAAAAAGGGCCTTTGGTACAATGGCGCGCTCATGCTAATCTGTTTTTTCAGAATTGGCTCAACTATTATGTTTATCAGGAGACTCCTTTTGACATTAATGAGATAAAATGATTTGTCAGCGAGAAATAGAACTGTTGGCTCCGGCTAAGAATCTGGAATGTGGAATCGAAGCCATTCGTCACGGAGCTGACGCTGTATATATCGGAGCTGTCCGCTATGGAGCACGTGCTTCGGCCGGAAACAGTATTGACGATATTCGCCTTTTGACAGAATTCGCTCACCTTTATCGGGCGCGTGTCTATGTGACGGTGAATACCATTCTTCGTGATGACGAACTGGATGATACGGAGCGGATGATACACCAGCTTTATGAGGCAGGAGTGGATGCGCTCATTGTACAAGACATGGCTGTTGTCCGCATGAAGTTGCCCCCTATAGCCCTTCATGCCAGTACGCAGATGGATAACCGTACACCTGAGAAAGTGCGTTTCCTTGCTGATGCGGGATTTACTCAAGTGGTACTTGCGCGGGAACTTTCATTGGATGAGATTGCAGAGATTCATCGCATAGTCCCTGATACTCCTTTGGAGGTATTTGTTCATGGTGCCTTGTGTGTGAGTTATAGTGGACAATGCTATGTGTCTGAAGCTTGTTATGGCCGGAGTGCCAATCGGGGCGAATGTGCCCAGTTCTGTCGATTGGCTTTTCAAATGGAGGATGCCGACGGGAAGGTGGTGGCACGCGACAAACATCTGCTTTCATTGAAAGACCTCAATTTGAGTGCTTGTTTGGAGCAGTTGCTTGATGCCGGTGCATCATCGTTGAAGATTGAAGGCAGGCTCAAGGATGTGACTTATGTGAAGAATGTCGTAGCTTGGTATCGGCAGAAACTGGATGCCATTATCCGTCGTAGGCCGGAATATCGGCGTGCTTCATCAGGAAAGATCTCCTATGAGTTTCGTCCGCAACCGGACAAAAGTTTCAATCGGGGATTTACTCACTATTTCCTTGAAGGACGTGTGCCTGACATCAGTTCTATTGATACTCCGAAGTCAATGGGGGAGGAGATGGGTATTGTAAAAGAGATACGTGGGAACTCTTTTACAGTAGCAGGATTGAAGCCCTTCAACAATGGAGACGGGCTCTGCTATATAGATTCGGCAGGCCGTCTTCAGGGGTTCCGTATCAATCGGGTAGAAGGAAATCGTCTTTTCCCGCAAGAGATGCCGGCTCGTTTGTCTCCCCGTACACGTCTGTTTCGGAATTTCGACCAGAAGTTTGAGCAACAGTTGCTCCGGCCTTCGTCGGATCGGCGTATTTCTGTGAATTTTTTATTGGGGGAGACTCCGTTTGGATTTTCACTCACATTGACAGATGAAGATGATATACAAATCTCTTTGACTTGGGCATATAAGAAAGAACTGGCACGTACATCGCAGAGAGAAAATCTCCGTATGCAGCTTGCAAAATTAGGGAATACCCCTTTTGAACTTTCGGCCTTGCAGATAGAATGGACCGACAATTGGTTTCTTCCTTCATCTGTTGTGGCAGATTGGCGTCGTCAGGGGGTAGAAGCGCTTCTTCGTGCCCGAAGAATAAACTATCGTCGTTTGCCTGCCAAAGAGGGTAAGAACGAAAATCGTTATCCTGTCACAACTCTTAGTTATATGGGCAATGTGATGAATCGTGAAGCCGAAGCTTTTTATCGCACTCATGGTGTCACAGTCATGAGTCCGGCTTTCGAAGCATGTCGCCCCGAAGGGGAACAGGTGGTAATGACTTGCAGGCATTGTTTGCGTTATAGCATGGGATGGTGTCCGGTCCATCATCGCGCATCTTCACCGTATCGTGAGCCTTATTATCTGATTGCTGGTGATGGCCGTCGCTTTCGGTTGCAGTTTGATTGTTGCCATTGCCGGATGAAGGTTGTCGGTCCCCTTCTGAAGTAGTAGTAGTGATGAAAAAAGTCCTATTTTCTATTTATAGCCGTATTTGCCTTTTGTTTGTGTTGGCTATGTTGGTGGAGGGATGTCGTTATTGTCCGCCGGACTACAATGATTGTTCCATTTCCAAGGGAGAACGTGATTCGTTGCTCTATCTGTGGAAGCATCATGTTACTTTCAATTCCAATTTTGAGGTTACGGTTGATTCTGTCATTCTTCAAGAGCGTTTTCTGAACAAGGATTTTGTTGTGCTTCACCGTGAAGACCGTATTGTTGTAGCCGACTTTATGTTGCTTCCTCACGATAGTATCGACAGTTTGTGGATAAAAGTGGCCCATGACCAGTTGACCATGGGTTGGATACGCCGTAAAGATTTACTTTCTCAAGTAGTACCCGTAGATCCTATTTCAAAAATCATTCATGCATTCACTTCTAATTCAGGATGGTTGGCTAAAGGAACAGGAACAGCCTTTCTGATGCTGTTGGTTGTGGGATGGATGGCGCGTCATCGTTTCAGATGCATTTTCTATCGCGATATAGACAGTCTTTACCCACTCCTGTTCTGTTTTTTGTTGGCAGCAATGGCTACAGTCTATTCCGGCATACAGACCTATGCGCCTGAGGATTGGATACATTTTTATTACAATCCGTCGTTGAATCCATTGCTTCTTCCCGTGGGAATCTCTTTTTTTATCGGTCTTTTTTGGGCGGTGGTAGTCGTTGGTGTTGCAGTGGTTGAAGAGGTTTGCAGGAAACTGGCGTTTCTTGAAATGTGTACCTATTTGTTGACTCTGTTCATCTTTTGTTTAGTTTGCTACCAGTTGTTTGTCTTTTTGCCGTCCTTTTATGCCGTGGTGTTTTGTTTGGCACTTTTCGGGGGGTATTTTTTGTTTCGTTGTGCCTGTCGTTGGTCAACATCTTATCGTTGCGGATATTGTGGAAAAGCGATTCCTCATAAAGGGAAGTGTCCGCATTGCGGAGTGTTCAACGAGTAAAAAATGGGCGTGTTCAGATTTAGAACACAGAGACACAGAAACGCAGAGATTTATTGCTCATCAGCTGTCAGAGAGTTATAAAAAATCTGTATCTCCGTGTCTCCGTGTTCTATAAAAGTTAATTATGCGAGCCTCATTATTTAATTAGAATAGAAAAATATGGGGTCGCATTTATTTCTTTTCCTTCAGGAGATCACGGATTTCAGTAAGGAGCACCTCTTCCTTGCTGGGAGCGGGAGGAGCAGGAGGTGCGGCAGGTGCTTCTTCCTTCTTCTTGCGCTCGGTCACCTTCTTGATAA
>CAZTPB010000003.1:0-33202 GCA_964614555.1 uncultured Bacteroides sp. | reverse complement strand
AAATCCTCAAAAATCCGAAGCAAATCATCGCAAGCTAATTTATAGAACCTCCCTAAAAATATTACTTGCGCAAAGCAGCGATATAGCCGAGGGCCTCGCGGCACTTCTCGGTCACATAAGTCCAATCTTCGGCCTCCACCTTGTCTTTGGGGAAGAGCTTGGAACCCATACCCACGCAGAAGACACCGGCTTTGAACCATGCGGTGAGGTTCTCTTCAGTAGGCTCCACACCACCGGTCACCATCAGTTTCGACCATGGCATGGGAGCCATCAGTCCCTTCACCAACTTAGGACCGAGCACATCGCCGGGGAACACCTTGCAGAGGTCGCATCCCACTTCCTGAGCGGCACCTACCTCAGACACGCTTCCACATCCGGGTGTGTAGGCCACCAGGCGGCGGTTGCATATCTTGGCTATTTCGGGGTTGAACAGAGGGCCGACCACAAAGTTAGCTCCTAACTGGAGGTAAAGGGCTGCTGTTGCGGGATCAACGACAGAACCGATACCCAATGCCATTTCGGGGCACTCCTTGGCGGCAAACTTCACCACTTCGGCAAACACTTCGTGGGCAAAGTCGCCACGATTAGTAAACTCGAATGCGCGTACGCCACCATCGTAGCAAGCCTTCACTACCTTCTTGGCCACCTCGGCATCCTTGTGATAGAACACGGGCACCATGCCTGTAGCACCCATCTTGTTCAATACTGCTATCTTATCAAATTTTGCCACAATTACATTTACAATTTACAATTTACAAGGTACAATTTACCCATACCCTGAAATTAACGATTATACATTTTCTATTTTTTGTTCTCTACTTTCACCATTTACTTTAGTACGCATCGTGATGACGGCCTTGGTTATTGACTAAATTGTACCTTGTAAATGGTAAATTGTACATGAAGTTATCGTTGCACGCGGCCATTGGCATTACCACCGGCAAGGCTTTCCACCTCTTCTACAGAAACGAGGTTGAAGTCGCCGTTGATGGTGTGCTTCAAGGCTGATGCTGCTACGGCAAACTCCAAGGCTTCACCTTGAGTCTCCTTGGTGAGGAGGCCGTGGATGACACCACCCGAGAACGAGTCACCACCACCCACGCGGTCGATGATGGGGTTGATGTCATAGCGCTTTGAAGTGTAGAACTCTTCGCCATTATATATCATCGCCTTCCATCCGTTGTGGGTAGCAGAGAATGATTCGCGCAATGTAGAGATGACATATTTGAATCCGAATTCCTTGGCCATCTGTGTGAAGATTCCCTTGTAGCCTTCAGCATCGGTATTTCCACCCTCCACGTCAGCATCGGGCTTGAAGCCGAGGCAGAGTTCGGCATCTTCTTCGTTACCGATACATACATCTACGTACTGCATCAAGGGGCGCATGATTGACTGGGCTTTCTCCTTTGTCCACAGCTTCTTGCGGAAGTTGAGGTCAACAGATACAGTCACACCGTGACGCTTGGCAGCCTCGCAGGCCAGCTTGGTCAGTTCGGCAGCCTTGTCAGAGATGGCAGGAGTGATACCTGACCAGTGGAACCAGTCGGCACCTTCCATGATAGCGTCGAAATCGAAGTCGCAAGGATCGGCCTCGGCGATAGACGAACCTGCACGGTCGTAAATCACCTTGCTGGGACGCATTGAAGCACCGGTCTCCAAATAGTAGATACCCACACGGTTTCCGCCACGGGCAATGAAATCGGTCTTCACACCATACTTGCGCAGCGCATTGACTGCCGACTGGCCGATTTCGTGTGTCGGCAATTTAGTTACAAAGTAAGCCTCGTGTCCGTAGTTGGCACAACTTACAGCTACATTGGCCTCACCACCGCCATAAACGACATCAAACACGTCTGACTGAACAAAGCGGCGGTTGCCCGGAGTTGACAGGCGGAGCATAATCTCGCCTAAAGTTACAACTTTTCCCATAATTGATATGTTAATGAATAAGTATATTATATATAATCTTTCTTCTACTTCTCTTTTGTGTATCTGTGTACGCGCACAAAAGTACAGTTTTTTTTCTTAATCACCTAAAATTTCAGCAAATAATTGGGAATAATCAAATAAAATTCCTTTTCTGCGCACGATATTCACAAATTATGATTAATTTCGTGCCCGTTAAGCCGCATATGGCCAAAAAGGTCGGGGAAGAGTCTGCCCCTATACCTTATTTATAATAAGAAGCAACGAATGCATTATGGATAATTTACCTGAAAGAATACGTATAAAGGACATTGCGCGTCTGGCGGAAGTCTCCGTCGGCACTGTTGACCGTGTGCTGCACGACCGCCCGGGAGTATCGCAAAGCAGCAAGGAGAAGGTAGAAAGGATCCTGAAAGAATTGGATTATCATCCGAACATGTATGCCAGTGCATTGGCATCGAACAAGAAATACCATTTTGTATGCCTGCTGCCTGCGCACAAGGAGGGGAGCTACTGGTGCGACATCGAAAACGGAGTCAGAGAGGCAGTCAATGCCTACAGCGACTTTCATATCTCCATACAAGCCGAATATTACGACCCCTATGTTACGGATTCGTTCGACCGGCTGTGCGAAACGTTGCTGGCATCGCCACTTGACGGCGTCATCCTCTCCCCCACTTCACCACAGGCTACAGCCACACTGGTGGAGCGATTGGACAACCTGAAGATTCCCTTCGTTTTCGTTGACTCCAATGTGGACGAACTGGCTCCCTTGGCCTTCTTCGGACAACACTCCGAGCAAAGCGGATATTTTGCCGGCAGCATGCTGGCGATGCTACAACCGGAGATGGACGAAGTGGTGGTGTTCAGATATACCCACGGAATACAATCCGGACAGATGAACCAACAGCATAACAGGGAAAAGGGATTCAGAAGGTACATGAACAGCCATCATCCGCAATGCGATATCCTGGAACTGGATGTGAATGTGGAGCTGACAGCGGAGGAGGTGGACAGATGCATAGACCGCTTCTTTGCCACACATCCGGACGTAAGATGCGGGCTGACATTCAATTCGCAAGTGGGTATCTTCGGAGAATACATACAACGCAAAGGCATGACAGACTTTGAACTGCTGGGATATGACCTGCTGGAACGGAATGTGAAATGTCTGAAGAACGGTACGGTACGGTTCCTGATAGCCCAACAACCCTTCTCGCAAGGATACAGCAGTGTAGTCGGACTGTGCAACCACCTGATTCTGAAAAAAGAGGTGAAACAGCTCAACTATATGCCCATCGACTTGCTGACGGCTGACAACATCGACTACTATATCGACGCAAGAAAATAGAAATATAGAGATAAAAAACTAAATATCAACCAGAAAACATAACGCACATTATGGAGACGAAGTATTTGAAAATAAATCCGGCTGACAATGTGGCTGTAGCCATTTCAGCATTAAAGGCCGGTGAAGTGATAAACATCGACGGACAAGACATCGAAGTATTGGCCGATACCCCTGCCGGACACAAAATTATGCTCACCGATTTGGCTGAGGGGGAAGATATCGTCAAGTACGGATATCCCATCGGACATGCTACAGAAGCTGTGAAAAAAGGTCAGTGGGTCAACGAAAATCAGATAAAGACCAATTTGGCCGGATTGCTCGAATATACCTACAACCCCGTGAAAGTGGCGTTGGACATCCCGATGGAGAACCGCACGTTCAAGGGATACCGTCGTAAGAATGGTGATGTGGGTGTGCGCAACGAAGTGTGGATTATCCCCACTGTAGGTTGTGTGAACGGAGTGGCCAACCAGTTGGCCGAACGTCTGCGTCAGGAGACCGGCGGCAAGGGAGTGGATGCCATCGTATCCTATCCCCACAACTACGGATGCTCCCAGTTGGGCGACGACCACGAGAATACCAAGAAAATCCTGCGCGATATGGTACTACATCCCAATGCAGGTGCTGTTTTGGTGGTAGGTCTCGGTTGCGAGAACAATCAGCCCGATGTCTTCAAGGAATTTGTCGGTGAGGTTGACTCGGAGCGTGTACAGTACATCGTCACTCAGAAGATTGAAGGCGACGAAGTGGAGGAAGGCATGAAGGTGCTCCGCAAAATATATGAGGTGGCCAGTAAGGATGTGCGCACCGATGTACCTCTGAGCGAACTCCGTGTAGGTCTCAAGTGTGGTGGTTCCGACGGTTTCTCCGGCATCACAGCCAATCCCCTTTTGGGTATGTTGAGCGACTATCTTATTGCCCAAGGAGGAACCTCTGTGCTCACTGAAGTACCCGAAATGTTCGGTGCCGAAACCATCCTGATGAACCGTTGCGAGAACCATGAACTCTTCGAGCAGACAGTAAGCCTTATCAACGACTTCAAGAGCTATTTCCTTTCACATGGCGAACCCGTGGGCGAGAATCCTTCACCCGGAAACAAGGCCGGAGGTATCTCCACTCTCGAAGAGAAGGCTTTGGGTTGTACCCAGAAGTGTGGCAAGGACTACGTGCGCGGCGTGATGGGATATGGCGAACGCCTTTCGGTGAAGGGACTCAACCTGCTTTCAGCTCCCGGAAACGACCTTGTGGCCTCTACGGCACTGGCCTCTTGCGGATGCCACATGGTACTCTTTACGACCGGACGTGGTACGCCATTCGGCACCTATGTGCCTACCATGAAGATTTCAACCAATTCGGCTCTGGCCAAGAACAAACCTACGTGGATTGACTTCAATGCCGGTGTCATCGTTGAGAACGAACCCATGGAAGTAACCTGCCGTCGTTTCATCGACTACGTTATTCGTGTGGCCAGTGGCGAACTCGTGAATAACGAGAAGAAAGGCTATCGCGAAATTGCCATCTTCAAGACAGGCGTGACACTCTGATAATATGTACATTTTACTACCATTTACAATGTACAATTTGCCATACGGCCTCTGAATTGTACGTTGTAAATGGTAATTTGTATTACCAAATAACCTAATAGTAAATAAAGCCTTAAATTGTACGTTGTAAATGGTAAATTGTAAATGTAATTGGCTCTCCCTCTCTCCCCTACTCGTCTTTTTGGGGCTTTATCTCGTCACCTCCATCATCGTGAACGATTTCTATAAGGTGCCCATCGCCGTGGCCTTTATAGTCTCCTCCATCTATGCAGTATGCATTACCCGAAGTACACCGCTTGACGAGCGGATAAAGCTCTTTTCTCAAGGGGCGGCCAATCCCAGTTCCATGCTCATGATATGGATATTCATCCTGGCCGGAGCCTTTGCTCAGTCGGCCAAGGATATGGGAGCCATCGATGCTACCGTCAGCCTCACCCTTCAGTTCTTGCCGGAGAGCATGCTTCTGCCCGGGCTTTTCTTGGCAGCTTGTTTTATCTCCCTTTCCATTGGCACCTCTGTAGGTACGGTCGTAGCCCTTACCCCCATGGCTGTGGGTATAGCCCAACAGACGGGCAGCCTTCTTCCCATGGTCGTTGCCGTCGTAGTGGGCGGAGCCTTTTTTGGAGACAATCTTTCCTTCATTTCCGATACCACCATTGTGGCTACTCAGACCCAACATTGTCGCATGAAGGACAAGTTCCGCGTCAATGTCCGCATAGTCCTTCCGGCCGCAATCTTCGTCTTCCTTCTCTATCTATTCTTGGGGCTTTCCGTACAGGCTCCCACCGTAGCATCTTCCGTCCAGTGGTACAAGGTCATTCCTTACGTCGTGGTGCTTGTCACAGCCATTTGTGGTCTGAATGTCATGCTTGTCCTCGCCCTTGGCCTTTTGCTCACGGGAGGAATGGGAATAGCCTTTGGCTGTTATGATTTCTTTGGTTGGTTTGATTCTATGGGTAGAGGCATTCTTGGTATGAGCGAACTTATCATCGTCACCCTTTTGGCAGGTGGTATGCTCGAACTTATCCGCTATAACGGCGGTATCGACTACATCATGCAGTTGCTCACCCGCCGTATCCGTGGCAAGCGCGGTGCCGAGTTCACCATTGCCGGTTTGGTCATGTTCACCAATGTCTGCACGGCCAACAACACCATTGCCATCATGGCTACAGGTCCTTTGGCCCACGACATAGCCACCCGCTATGGGGTTGATTCACGCAAGAGTGCCAGCCTTTTGGACACCTTCAGCTGTTTGGCTCAGGGGCTTCTCCCCTATGGTGCCCAAATGCTCATGGCCGCCGGTTTGGCCGGTATCTCCCCTGCCTCCATCATCGGATATCTCTACTACCCGATGGCTATGGGACTCTTTGCCACGTTGAGCATCCTTTTCCGCTATCCGAGGAAATTCAGTTGAAAAAACTTGGAAAATCCGGATGAACAATCTTTCCCGCCGGCTGTTTATGAGAATGAAAACAAACAAAAACATTTTGTGTAACCTAAACAGAAGCGAAAATGAAAAGATTGATTCCGATCCTGTTTGCAGGCCTTGCATTCATGGCGTGCGAAAAAGAGCCCGACACAGACAAGTTGGACAATGAGTACATGGTCTATACGGACTATGACACGAACTGTGACTTCGGTCAGCTGCAAACCTACTATGTGGCTGACAGTATCCTCTACATCAATAGCGGCGACAAAAAGGAGTATTGGAAAAATGATGCTGCCACGGCCGTGCGGGAGACTTTCATCGAAAATATGGACAAATATTTTGTCCGCGTGGATGATATGGCAGATGCTGACGTCGGCCTGCAGCTGAGCTATGTGGCCAGTACCTACACCTTTGCCAACTACAGCGATTATCCTTGGTGGTACAGCTATCCATATTATTGGGCACCCGGCTATTGGGGAGGCTATTGGGGCGGATGGTATTACCCCTACATCATCACCTACAGCTACACTACCGGCTCACTCATTGGTGAAATGGTGAACCTCAGCGTGACGGAGGGTAAAAAACTGCCTGTCGTGTGGGATTGTTACATCAGCGGATTGCTCAATTCGTCGGGAAAACTGAACCTGCAACGCACGGAGACGGCCATCAATCAGGCATTCACACAATCGCCCTATCTGGCCAACTGATGCGCATACAATCTACAAAACAACCAAACATTATTCATCCAACCACTTTTTAAGACTGACTTTTTTTATGAAAACGCTTAGACTTTATATCCAGAGAGCCGTCGCACTGACGGTACTGGCTGCCCTGCTCTGCCTGCCTACGAAGGCGCAGATTTCACAGGATGCCTACTATAACATCGACTGGCAGTTCAACATCCCGTTGGGCAACGACTTCTCCAACCATGCCAGCGGATGGGGCATGAACTTCGAGGCCGGCTACTACGTTTCACCGGCATTGGCCGTGGGTGCTTTCCTCAGCTTCCACACGAACAACGAGTATTTCGACCGCACCACGCTGCACATGGGCAGCACGGCTCTCAATACCGATCAGCAGCACTCGCTCTTCCAGCTCCCCTTCGGATTGCTGGCCCACTACCGCTTCGACTATGGCAAGTGCCAGCCCTATGCGGCTTTGAAGTTAGGTGCTGCTTATGCGCAAATGACATCGGATTTCTATATTTTTGAGAATTCGGAGGATACATGGGGCTTCTACGCTTCGCCCGAAGTGGGTGTGCAATTTTATCCCTGGCCGGGCAGCATGGGTTTCCACGCCGCTGTATATTATAGCATCGCCACCAATCAAGGAAGCCTGATGAGCTACGATATGCACTCCATTAATTCATTGGGTGTACGTTTGGGTATTGCCTTCTGACGTGTGCCTGTCTATATATAATTGGCAAGAGCCGCTCCGATGCATGGGACACGGGGCGGCTCTTTCTGTCTTATTTAACCGTATAGAGGATTAAAGCCTGATGACCGTCAGCGAATAGGCCGGCAGCTCCTGATGCAATTGCAGGCCATCGAGCTGTATGGTGTCTTCTACGGGGCGTGCCTTGTTGTCGTTGATGTCTTTTCCGGCAAGCACAGTACGAATAGCCTGCGTACCGACTTCACCCAGCGAAGAGAGGTCTATGTCCATCTTCACGGTTGAGGGGAGCAGGTTGACCAACTTGAGGATGACATCGCCTGAAACTTCGTCGCGTACGACGGAATAGGCTATGCGCTTGCGGATGTCCTGACGGTGCAACTCCTTGCCGTCCAAACGGGCAGGCAGATAGTGTGTGCCGCTATTCAAACTGAAAAGTTTCTGCACGAAATACTCTACCGTGGGCTTCACTTCCCGGTTGTTGAAGTAGATGAGGTCGGGGTTCCATTGGGTGTGTCCCTCCTTGGCAAGCAAAGGGGCATACGAGGTCATGGATACTACATCACCATTACGCTCCACATTGGTCAGATGCAGGGCATCTACCAATGCTGTCTGAATGTTGGTGGCACGACGGTGGATGTGTGTGGCATATTCACCAAGATAGACTTTCGACTTGTTGCGGTCATACTTGTCATAGTAGTCCTGATTGTTGAGGAACCATCCGGGGGTGTTGTAGTAGTGCTCATCCACCATAGGCACCTTATAGCGGGTGGCCAGATCCCACCCCTCTTCATAATCGGTACCCTCGTAGAAGGGACCTACCGTGCCTATCACCACAATGTCGGGATATTTGGCCTGTACGGCATCATAAATCATCTTGAAACGTTCTTCGAACACATCGGTAATGAGGTCTTCATTTCCGATGCCCAAGTATTTCAGGTTGAATGGTTTCGGATGTCCGGCATCCGCACGCATTTTTGCCCACTTGCTCTTTTTGGGGTCGCCATTGGCCCATTCGATAAGGTTCAGGATTTCCTCCACGTATTCGTCCATTTGCTCCATAGGAATACCTCCCTGTTGGCCGGCTCCTCCGGTAGCGGAGTTCTGGCAAGGCACACCGGCAGCGAGCACAGGCAATGGTTGTGCACCAATGTCTTCGCAGAACTGGAAGTATTCATAGAAGCCCAATCCCATC
Source organism: uncultured Bacteroides sp. (assembly GCA_964614555.1). Classification (GTDB taxonomy): domain Bacteria; phylum Bacteroidota; class Bacteroidia; order Bacteroidales; family Bacteroidaceae; genus Phocaeicola_A. The sequence continues at coordinate 24,365 of CAZTPB010000003.1, read as the reverse complement.
GACTGGTGATAGTTCCAGATGTTGCGCATCGGCTTTCGTGCTTCTAACGGACCGACAGTGTTCACCCAACGGTATATATTGTCTATGCCGTCTCCGTGAGAGACACATCCGCCTGGGAAACGGACGAAACGGGGTCTCATGTCTGCCAAGATTTGAGCAAGGTCAGGACGGAGGCCGTTCTTGCGTCCCTTGAAGGTCTTTTGCGGGAAGAGCGACACCATGTCAAACGCCACGACACCGGCGGTAGAGGGTATCAGCTGCAGACATGCCTTATCAGCATTGCCTTTGGCTGTAAGTGTGGCCTTCAGCTGCTTCCATTTGCCGGTCGAGGGGGCAGAAAGTTTCTTCTCAGCCAACACATCACCCTGCTCATTCACCAAGCGGACAGTAATTGCTCCAGCCTTCCCGTCATGCTGGCGGGTATAGAGTGAGAGGTCATATTTGTCTCCCTTGTTCAAAACAATACCATCGAAGCCGCTGTTGGTCAGAGCTGTTCCCTGACGGGTAGTGGTCAATAGGGCATAGTGCGGGTTGTTCGCATGGATGGGGGCTTCCGTAGCAATGATGAAAGTGTCACCAGGAGCAGCAGCCGTCAAACTCCAGGCATAGGTGTGCCCCCATCCCCAACGTCCTTTTGTGTCTTCAGGAGAATATTCGAAGTCGCGGTTCTGAATCAGCTCTGCATAAATGCCACCATCGGCAGCATAATTGATGTCTTCAAAGAAGATTCCAATCAAATCTGTGCTGATAGCCTTTGCCTTCTCTGGTGCAGCCAGTGTCAGTGTTGTCTCCACCACGGGCAGTTTTTCCAACGATGGCACCCACACCTGCTCGGCATTCTTCTGCTCTTCGATGAGACGATGGTCGCTATACTTCAGCAAATGGTCAATCACCGTCCATGATACACGTTGCACCTGACCGTTCACTTCGCCTTGCGGATGAAGATCGATTGTGCAATAACCCCGCCCTAAGGTATCAGCCGGCTGACATGGAACTGGTTCTGACCAATGTTTGAAGTCAGATGTAGTCATGCGATAATAGTTTCCTTCGGAACGGTAAGTCAATACATTGTCCGCACCCTTACAGGTCAGTACGGGACGTTCACACCCCTTGCCCAACGTGCCCGGATAGCTTTGCCTGCGCCAATTGGTCAGGTTAGGTGAGGCCGCATGGGCAAACACGGAGTGTGTCTCGTTGACACTCCACACACAATGCCACACACCTTCGGCATCTTGTGCTATCCAGGGGGTAAGCATCCGTTTCTGTGCTCCCCATGCACCATAGTCGCACTTCAAGAAGCTACGCTCATTACCTATGCTCATCCAGTTTTCGCCATCAGTGCTGTAGGCAAAGTGGAGCCCCAAATGACCATAGTCCTTGTTCGTGGCATAAGAAAAGAGATAGACTGAATCGGGTTTGCTGGTGTGAAAAACTGTCTGTGCACAAAGCGTGGCACCTAATGGAAATGCCGCCATGGCACACACCATTCTTAGCATCTTTTGCTTCATTTTCTTCATGGATATTTTGATGTTATTTTATATACAGACGCAAATGTACGCCAATATATTGACATACACAAAAAATATATATATTCATTTTCAAAAGAACAGGCTTTCCATCTCTTTCCTCATCAAAGAAATGGAGTCAGCAGATTGGCCACCCATCCGACAAAACGCCGCCAGCGCGAACGCTTTTTCCAATTCTCATCCGTCATGATGGTGCACTGCTTTGTGTCATCGGCAAACATATCGGAAAGTTCACCCGTAACACGGGGGTCGAAGATAAAGGCATTGACCTCATAATCAAAGCGAAGACTGCGACTATTGAGATTGGTAGAACCTACGGTGCAGAACAGATTGTCCACCATCATCACCTTCGAATGGTGGAATCCCCCGTCGAACTGATAAATGGTAGCTCCGCACTTTTGCAACTGACGGGCCACATGAAATGAAGCATCTGGTGTGAATGGAATGTCGCCCTTCGAAGAAATCATTATCTGTACATCCACACCGCGCTTGCAGGCACGCTTCAATGCACGACGCACTTTGCGGGTAGGCACAAAATAGGGATTGATAAGCTCTATTTTCTCTGCTGCAGCATCAATGGAACGGGCATAGACCTCGCGCATCAATTTCGGCATTTCGCCGGGTACACGGTCAACGATGGCCACCGCTACACTGTCTGTAGTAGCCGCCAACACAAAATTATCTTTTTTCTTTTGGGGGAAATAGATGGAATCATCCAACTGTTCGCCGGTGGCTTTCTCCCACATAGTGGCGAAGATACGCTGCAACTCATCTACCGCAGGTCCTTCGATACGCATGTGCATATCGCGCCAGGGGCCAATGCCGGGCAACCCTTCGATATAGTAGTCGGCTACATTCATGCCCCCTGTATAGGCAGCCTGTCCGTCGATGATGACTATCTTACGGTGATCACGACAAGTGACGTGGTTGATGAAGGGGAAGGTCAGCGGATCATACTTGACAATGTCGATGCCACGCTTACGTATCTCCTTGAGATGCTTTTTCTTCAACGGTTGGTTATTGCTCCAGTTTCCGAAAGCATCAAACATCGCACGCACCTTCACTCCCTCTTTCACTTTCTCTTCAAGCAGATTGAACAAGGCATTCGCAATGGAGTCGTTACGAAAGTTGAAATACTCCAAATGAATATAATTCCTCGCCTGACGGATAGCCTCGAACATATCTTCGAATTTTGCCTCACCACTCTTCAACAGCCTCACACTGTTACCTTGAGTAATCGCCACTCCTTCATCCGTCAGGAAAGCCATCACGGCAGAGTCACTACGTACCTCGTCCTGACCATACAAAGACATGGCCGCCGACATGAATAATAAAATCAGCAGTTCCTGTATTCTTTTCACTTTACTCCTCTCTGAATTTTACATAATCAGCCGACAAAATTAGTACAAAAATGTGAGATAGCAGCCCCCACCGGTGGCTTTTTCCATTTTTTGAAGAAATAATGGCACACTTCGCACCTAAAAAGAACAGACAAAATACCTACAACAAGACGTATCCGGCCTCTACAAGACCACGTCGTATGGCCTCGATATGCTCGGCATTACGCGTCTCCATCACCACCCGTAAGGTACATCCGTTAACCTGAGCACTTGCGTCCGTACGCTCATGATTGACGCTGATGATGTTTCCACCCAATTGCGCTATGACACCGCACACACCTGAAAGCTGCCCCGGCTGGTCATAGAGATCGATAGTAAGAGCCAGCATACGCCCCGACTTGCCCAATCCACGTGTGATGACACGGCTGAGTATCGTCACATCAATGTTGCCGCCCGAAACCAGGCAAATGGTCTTCTTCCCCTTGATTGGCACCTTGTTGAACATAGCTGCAGCCACCGCTACAGCTCCAGCTCCCTCCGCCACAATCTTCTGCTGCTCAACAAGCCCCAAGATAGCAGCAGCTATCTCATCATCAGTGACAGTGACAATACCATCAACATACCGTTGACAAAAGTCAAACGTATTCACCCCCGGTTCTTTCACTGCAATACCGTCGGCAATGGTGGAAACAGTATTGAGGCGTTCGATGCGGCATTTCGCTACAGACTCCACCATGCTGGGAGCACCTGCGGCCTGCACACCATACACCTTCACCGATGGCTTCAGTTGCTTTAATGCATAGGCAACCCCTGAGATGAGTCCTCCGCCTCCCACAGGGACAATCACCACCTCCACATCGCTCAAATCTTCAAGCAGTTCCAATGCGATGCTCCCCTGTCCGGCTATCACATGCAGGTCGTCAAAGGGGTGCACAAAGGTATATCCCTTCTCATCGCGCAGCTGGAGAGCACGTTGGTATGCATCATCATACACACCGGGCACCAGACAAACTTCCGCACCGTAGCGTTTCGTGGCTTCTACCTTCGAAATGGGAGCACCAGCCGGAAGACAAATCAGCGAAGGTATCCCACTTTTCGTAGCAGCAAGGGCTACGCCCTGTGCATGGTTTCCGGCCGAACAGGCTATCACACCATGAGACTTCTCCTCGTCGCTGAGTTGGGAGATTTTGTAATATGCTCCGCGCAATTTGAATGACCCTGTATATTGCAGGTTCTCCGGCTTCAAGTAGATTTCGCTTTCAGGATTAATTTGCGGAGCCGCAATCAGATGCGGATGACGGACAACGTTCTTCAGCGTATGCGCTGCTTTGTAAATATCGCTCAGTTCTAACATTTTATTCTCAAATTTCAGATAAGAAAAAGGGTTATCAAAAAAGGTGGTGCAAAGATACACATTTTAATTTTTCACGTATCTATCTGCATCTTTTTTTTAGTGACATTATTTTTTCAATGTCACTAAAAGGATGACCATCAGACATCACATCTTCATTAACGAAGCTAATGGGAACCCCCAAAAGATGAACAACTCTATGAGGGTACGTCCCCACGTGCCGTGTTCTACCCCGATCAGGAAGTCCATTGCTGTATAATCAAGCATAGACAGCCACAGGCTGCCGAGAAACATCAGCACAAAAGTGGAGGCTGCCCGACTAATGAGCATCAATGCCCCCTGAAGCAAGTCGCCCACCGTCTGCAAACTTCCGGCAGAAAATCCGTAGATGCCGCCTACAAGTCCCATGCCTGCGGAAAGCAGGATCGGCAATCCTGCGACGAGCGGTGAATGGGTAAAATCGCCCTTGATTCCCAACAGAAAACCATGTGAACCATAAACACCTGCCAACACCATCGACACATAGACAATCAACACAAACACCGCCAGCATCAGCGAACGACGCTGACGAAGTGAAAGACGTACCGAATGTCCGGAAAAATTAGACAGATGAAGAACTCCCTGCGAAAGAGCTTTGCATAACCCCGAACGGACCACAATGCCACCGCCAAACAGAAGGACAAGGACACAAACAACCGGAGATGCCTGAAAATCTGCTACAGCATGACGGAGCATCCAACGTACACCGTCAGCACACAACAGATTCTGTAAAGGAATTCCATAGATACTGCCCAACCACGAAAAAAGAGCAACAAATATCATAGCTGCACACAAAAATTCACTGGCATAGATCTGCCATTTCCCGATATGTGTACGCCTGTTTTCATTCATCATCGGCATGCAAATTATAGAGGTCTATGATGTTCAGTTGCATGGCTCTCACTACCAGACGGATGGCATTCACTCCTGCTCGCTCTTGCGGTAAAAACAGGCGGGTCACAAGGTCGTTCTGCCTCTTTTCCAATGTTTTGATGCTGAACGGCATTTCCTGCAGGTTGGCAATCATGTCCTTGGTATATCCGAGCGCCAAGTGGCGGAGCAGCCGCTCATCGTATTCATCAATCTCATAGTCTATGACTGCCGATTGTTTGCGGTGAGCCGACAAGATGGATTCGCGGAAACGCTGGACAATTTTTTCCAATATCGGACGGTTAAATACAGGATGGTGTCCGGCCAAAGCATCGGCCACCTCCTCACGGGTGAGCATCTCACCGGTTTTCAATATCACTCCCACAGCACCGGCATCAAGCGCATCCACCCAAAGTTTTTCATTCAATATTTCTCCGGTAAAAATCAGGGTCTTCACTTGCGGATAACGCTTTGTCATCTGCCGGCAGATATCTATCCCTACCGTGGTGGAACCGCCAAGCCCCAAATCGAGCAACAACAAATCGGGTTCTTTTGTTTCCAGCAAATGCCAAAGTTCGGTTTCCGTCTGTGCCGTACCGATGATGTCCGCTTCCGGGATTTCTGCTCGGAAGATACCTTCGGTGCCTTTCAATTCCAATGGAACATCCTCTACAATGATGACTTTAAATTTCTCCATATATCATTTCATTTTGATTATTCCAATTCCTTTCCAACAATTGTGAACCACACGGTGAATCCCTTCCCTACTTCACAGCTTTCTGCATTGATACGGCATCCGGGATGCCCCATGTATTCATCATGTTCGCGGATAATTTGCCGACAGACGAGATAAGCAGTTTCCACTGATGACGGCGAAGAACATCCGGCAGAGACAGAGGCTTGCAGATATTCGGGCGAGAAGAGGCTGTCCAATGTATGCTGTTCCATCTTCCGCCGATTGTCATGGAAGGCGAATCGGACGAAACGGCCATCTTGGGAAACTATGAGTTGCAACATCCCTGCCTCCTTCAATGACAAAGCTGTATCCAATAGATTTTCCAGCAAAAAACAAAGCGCATTGTAGTCACCGGTAACCATCATATTTTCCCTTTCTATCTGCCACGAGAAGTCCAAAACGTCCATTGCTTCCCCATTCTTATCTATCCTGCGAATACGCTTACGAAAATAGTCTTCGGCATAAGAGACCAGCTTTCCTGCATCAAAAGTCGTGCGACGGAAAGCCACTTCCTCGCTCTGCCGGACAGCATAACGACTCAGCAAAAAGAATACATCACGGTAATAGCTGACCAATTCTTTCAAATCTCTCACGGCATCATTTCCCTCACCGGCAACCTCATCAAGCAACTGCCTGATACGGTTGGGATAATAGAGAGTCTCGTGCTTTATGGTAGAGAGGCAATTGTCCAACACTGTATTCTGCACATGCAACTTCATCTCTTCGCGATGTGCCCTGCCTGCTTCATCACTCAACAGTTCCATCTGGTCCTCGTGCATGGCCGGTTGTACAACCCGGCACTGTATGACTATAGAGATAAATCCGGCCAACAGACGAGCCAGCAATATATCGCTTTCACTCCACCCTGCCGTTTCTTTCACTATACAGAATACGCCTATCAGGCTACTTCCTTTTCCTCCATCGGAAAAGCATGGCAACAACAATTCCCTACCACTATATTCCTCATCGGCAACGCCAACTTTTGCCCGTTGGATATAGTCGTCCAACTTGGCTGACAAACGAAACCTGTACCACTCTTCAGGCTCGGGGAAAAAGGTGTACGTAGTTTTTTCCGTATCTTCATGGCAGACGGCCAAAGCCATAGTGTCCAAAGTGAAGATGTCGTTGATGCCTTCCCATGCCGTGCTAAGGATACGGACAGGCATACGGTTACGGTCCTCTTCTTCCGATGCGATAAAGACAGCCCGATTGACTTCAAAGACCTGTTGCAAATGGAAACGGTAAGAAAGGTGGTGACGAAGGTATAGCAGATAGTAAACCAATGCCGCTCCCATGGCCAACAGCAGGCAAAGAAGGATACCTACCTGTTTGTCGGAAGCGGAACGGGCGAGTTCGCGGCAATAGCCTTCCAACGATGTATCTCTTCCCACCAGTTTGAAGAGATGTGCGTAAGCCCGATTATTGTACCGGTAATCCTCCCATCTGCGTAAAGCGAGGAAGGAGACGGATGCCTCATTGCGGATGTCAAGGATAATGGAATAATCCGTATCGTAGCCTTCGTCAAGCCAGACGGATTCGGCAGCACTTCCCCGCCCTGTCAAAGCCAGCAGACGTGTAGAGTCTGCCAATGGAGAAGTGGACAGATAACAATCGTTCAGACAGGTGATGACGGAATCAATGTACAGCAATGCATCAGCATAGCGTCCGTCAACATTGCAATAATAGGCTTGGTCAGCATACCCGGCAGCCCGTCCGACCAACGAATCTGTCCGCCCGACAGCCACTGCCTTACCGACAGGAACCATCAGGATGCCAAACAAAATGATGAGCGTTCGACGGACACCCGGTGGAAGCACAAAGGATATGCGGCAACCATGTGGCTGACAATTGCTGATGACGAAGCGGCATCTGCTGAATATGTCGCTCGTCTTACGGTATTTTTCAATAATGCCCCGACAATTCATCAGGCCGAATCCATGGCCTTTTTGCTTCTTGAGTTCTTCAAAATTCTCAGAATGCCGACCGATGACGGAAGGGTCATAGAACTTTTCTTCCATCATCAGGCGAATGTCTTCTTCGGGAATGCCCGGACCGTCATCTTCTATGGCAATCTCAATACCATCCTCACTTTCAGCAGCACTCACCTTCACATGACCTCCTTCAAAAGTATATTTCCGGGCGTTTCCCAACAAGGTGTTGAGCATAAAAAGCGTCAATGCCCTGTCGGCCTTCACCCACAAATCGGTAGGCTCTATATGCAGATGCAGGCTTTTCTTGTCAAATCCCTGTTTGCTTTTGGATATGATAGCAAAGAGTTCGGCCACAGGAAAACTCTCTATATTCAATTTCAGTGCTCCTTGCTTCATCTTTATCCACCCAGCCAAAAGATCATTGTATTCGTTTATTTTATCCGTCAGTTCACGCATATAGGCTATCCTTCGGGAGCACTCGCATTCACTTTCTACCGGTTCATTCTTCTCCAATCTTCCCGCTTCATGCATCAAACGGTCGATGAAGGGGATGATGCCGGTGACAATGGACAGGCATGCCCTCTTGACTATATTTTCCCGCTTATTGGCCGCCATACGATGTCTGTACATCTGCCACTTTTCTTCCATACTAATGGCTTCTTCACCCAATGCCTGCATCCGGTTTGCATTCTCCATTGCCCATGTGAGATAAGGCGACACGATACGTTGCACATTATCAGGCAATCCGGCCAGACTCTGCATAGCCGTTGATTCACCCCGCATGACCTGCTGACAAATCTCCAATGTGTTCCGCAGTTGTTCTGTCTGACGGACATTCCTCCGCTTCCATTTCCGATTGAGCAGTAGGAAGAGCAATACGACCGCTATCAATCCGCCAGCCGTAAACATCAGCAACAGGTTCAACGAACGCGCTTCGCGCTCCAACGTGTCGCGGCGGTTTTCCAACTCCTTGTCCTGCCTCACAACTTCCAACATATCGAGGTAGATGTTGCGGTTATAGTCGGATGCCTCCTTCCAGTCCATGCCCGAGTAGGCGAGGCTCAACTGCTCTCGTATGCTCAATATCCATTCGGGCACTGTCTGCACCTGTTTATCAGAAGTCCACTCCAATTCCAACGGATAAGCTTCATCGGGATTATAAGTTCTCAAGTAATGCGCAGTGTCTTCACATTGGTAATAGGTACGGTGGTGCAGATTGACATAATCCAACGCTTTGGCCAGCGTATCCACGGCCAACGCATAATCACCCTCTTCTATCAGATACGACGCTATTGTCCGATAGGTACCGGCTATCTGATAGGTGTCACCATACGCTTTAAACAGGCTCAATGCCTTGCGGGCAAAAGCCAGCGGCATTGCCAATGTGTCGGTTTCTTCCAATAGCATGGGGATGGCTACAGGACGATTTCTCATAAGGATTTCCTTCGTATAGGAATCGGTGAGCAGGGCTGCGATACCCTGCATGGCATTAGCTTCGAAATAGCGGTATCCGCCTCTTCTCGACACCTGCAGACACCGTGCCAGATAGTCAAACTCGCGCACGGCCACCTCCTCATCAGTCTGCCCTTCGCACAATCCGCCCGACCCCTTCATATAGAGATAGTAGAGCCATTGAGCTGTATCAGCCACCGCCAGCTCTTCGGGACGGATTGCCTGGATGGCAGCCATCGACTGATCCTCTTGTTGGAGATAGAAGTAATAGGTGGAGGTAACTATATGAAAGTCTGCTTGGGCCACAATGAACCTTGCCCGTGTCGCCGAATCAAGGACCTCCCAATCCTCTTCAATTCGGCGGATATGATTCAAGGCACTCCCCCTATAATCATAAAACTCTTTGTTACGAGCCGTCCGTTGACACACTCTCATTCTTCCGACATCTGCACACAAATGATAGAGTTCGTTGCGAGTGATTGTATGAATAAGCTGATAGATGCTGTCCGCCCCTTCGAAATCCATCCGCATGATGGCATAAAAGGCCAGATTATCCAAAGCTGCCGCTTGTCCGTCGGGATAGCCATCAGACTGTGAAAGGGCTTGAAGGGCATAGTGACGAGTGGTGTCGGGCTGACAATAACGCATACGGTAGGCTTTGGCATTGAGTCTGTCTGTCTCTGCCCGTCTGTCGGCTTCACCTCCGCCACATCCGATGCAGAGAGAAAGCAACAGGCAAACGGACAATGTTATCCACACTGCCCTGCTATTTATTTTATAGGAGCTACCGTCATACTTCATTACTCATGATATTTTTTTGAGCATCTGCTCCGCAAAGGTAGTAACTTTTTCCTTTTTTCACAGAATAATCACATTAAATGTTGTATCTTCGCATCCATAAACACAAAAAAAAGGAAAAAGACATGCTTACAGAAGGATTGAAAGAAACGGCAACCGTACAGGTTTCCGCTGAAAATACGGCTCTTACGATGGGGTCGGGTGATATGCCGGTGTTTGCCACACCGGCCATGGTGGCTCTGATGGAAAATGCAGCCATGCGGGCAGTGGCCGATGAATTGCCCGATGGATGCACTACCGTGGGCGGATATATGGAGGCCTCACATTTGGCCCCCTCACCCTTGGGAGTCAGCATCTCGGCAGAAGCTACTCTCACAGAAGTGAAGGGGCGCAAACTGACGTTCAGTATCGAAGCACGTCAGGAAGAAAAGGTCATCGGCAAGGCCACGCACATCCGTTTCATTGTCGAACGCAAAGAGTTTATGGAGAAGATGGCCAGACAATAGGCCCTATTTCACCATCACCACCCGGTCGGCTATGACGTATGAGCCGGCAGACAGATTGATGACATTTTCTCCTCGCGACAAGGTGAGTTCGCGGAGCAATGTGCCATTCAAGGCATAGAGGTTGAGTTTGCAAGGCGACTCGGCCATAATGCGCAAACCCCTGTCAGAGGAAAGCATATGCACACTATCCCAAGGGGTGGTTTCCAGGCTGTGGTCTGTATCTTCATCGAAGTGGACAGCAATTCCTTCTGTTTCACCGACGGGTGTGACACGGTACAGGCCACTGGCATGGGAGCGGAGTACAGGAGCAAATTCATTGCCTCTGTAGATACCCATATCAACACCGGTCCACATCTCTGTAATGCGGCAAGGCTGGTCGGCTGTGAAACCTATGGAAGCGAGGTCGAGTGCCACCGGAGCAGAATCGTCCGGTGCCGGATGTTGGGTGAATACCCGAAACTCCATCGTGGCGCCCATGGGAGCATTGTTGACATCGTCATCGTATCCGACGTTCGACCTGAAAGTCACATACTCGTGTCCGGCAGGGAGCGTAAAGGTGAGCATTGACGGAGCGTTCACACCAAATCCTTTGTCGTACGCCACCCCATTCAGCATCATTGTATTGCCATCATTATTCTTGTTCAATTTCGGCGCATACCAACCATTTACCGGATTAGCATCCCATGCGATTTCGGTAAGCGAGCGTTCGTTCCCTTCCTCATCTATGAGCACAGGGTTTGCCCAATCGGCATGATCGTAGCTCAATCCGTCACCACCATTTGTCACCACCAGATAGAGTTTCTCCGCCCCCGTGATGTCTGCTTCAATGGTTCGTTGTTTGATACCTTGCGCACGGCTGATGAAGCCGCTCGTAGCCACTTGACGGGCAGGGTCCACCTTCAACGTGACGCTTCCTGCATTGCCATCGGTGACCTCTTCACGGATAGTGGGGTCTTCATTGAATACCATGAACTCTACAGATGACTTGCTTCCTTGATCACTTCCCGTGTTGTCAATGCCGGCCAGGGCGGTAAATTTCACGGCTCCTTCCGGTAAAGAGAAAAGCAGAATGGAGTTGGCATGCGTCGCGTAGCCATTGATGTATTTCTTTCCATTGATGGAGAGTGTCCCTCCATTGAGGTTTTTATCAATGAATATGCTACCCCATCCACACGTGCCACGCAGATATTTTCGGTTAGTCAGATCGATGGTCGCCCCGCTTTCCAACGTCACGATAGGATTTATCCAGTCTGCATGATCGCAGTCGTATCCGTCTCCACCGTCAGTGACGATAAGAGCCAATTCGCGGCTACCGGCAGGGATGTCAACCTCTACCTCGGCAGCATGGCCGGTAGTGAGGTAAGAGATTGTCCCACTACGCCACAGGGCATTCTTGGGATTGACAAATTCCGAGCCTCCAAGATTGAAAAGTGCGACAAACTTGTCTCCGTTGGCAGGGTCATCCGCACTCCACACCACATGGTTTCCGGCATTGCTTATCTGACGATTGTTTGTTGAATAATGATGCATATAGAGCACGTCACGATTCGTAAGGAGCGAATCGGTGGCAGCATCGTTTTCAGGCAAGTGTCCGCCAAACATCAGAGGCGATTTGAAGATAGTCCACAGGTTCATCATCGTATATTGTTCGTCACGGGTAAACTGTGTCCATCGTTCACTCCCCCGTTCGCCACGGATGGAGATTTTGCCCAAAGGAAGCATATCAGCATCCGGCCATGCACCGGGTGAGATGTAAGGTGCCCACTTGGCACACACTTCAAACTGATAATTCAGTTGGCTCCAGTTGTCCCAAAAATCATCTACCGTGCGCCACATGTTGGCATGTTCTCTCACGTGTGCCACTTTATTGATGGGGGTTTCTCCCGGAGAGATGCTGAGCACGATGGGACGCCCGCATTGGTCAATGGCCTTACGTATCATTTCTATTTCCCCCGTATGGTAAGGACGCGAAAGGTCATCAATCTTTACGAAATCCACTCCCCATTGTGCGTAGAGGTCGAAACACGAATTGTAATATTCTTGTGCTCCGGGTTTTGTACAGTCCACCTTGTAGTTGTCGCTCAGCCAAGTGCAAGCCGAATCGTTGTTGCATATCATGTCGCAAGTGATTCCCTCCGTACCCTTTACAGGAAGTTTTTTCGTAGCTGCAATTTTCGGGAGGCCGCGCATCAGGTGGATGCCGAATTTCAGTCCTTTTTCATGCACATAGTCGGCCAGTGCCTTGAACCCGACACCATCGGCAGCCGAGGGGAAACGGTTGAGTGCCGGTGTATAACGGCCATATTCGTCATATACATAGATAGGATTTGTCTGGTTATATCCTCCGGCCTTGTCATTTTCCACAAACCAACGGATATCCACTACCACATATTCCCATCCGTAGGGCAATAATTTTTCCGCCATGTAGTCGGCATTGGCCTTCACCTCACTCTCCACTACCGTAGGACCGAAGCAATCCCACGAATTCCATCCCATAGGCGGAGTCTGTGCCCAGTCCTTAAAAGAGCTCTCTTTTTCCGCTGTCTGCGCGTAGCCTCCCATAGATGCCATCAATGCCAAAACGGCATACTTCATTCTTTTCATGTCTTACTGTCTTTTTCAAAAAAGTGCAGCACGCTTTTCGAAAAGAAGAAGCCTGCTGCACCTCATCAACATTTAATCTTGCTTACAGACAAAACGTCTTTTTCTTATTTCACCAACATTTTGCTGACTTTCACACTACCGTCAGAAAGCGTGCTCTTCACAATGACGAAGCCTTTCTGAGCAGCATCTGTCTGCACACCACCGATGGTGAAATACTGACGTGATACCACTTCAGCTTCAACTACCTCCGTGTCAATGTCCTGAGCCAGCTTGTCAGGTACGACTTCAGAGTCATAAGTCAAGCGGAAGTTGTCCACCTTGAACCATCCCTGACCGTTGCGTCCGCCTCCGGCAAATGTCAGCCCGTCGGGGTTGATACCGTTTGTGCGGAAGCCGATGGTGGCAATGCCAGACTCGTCAACCACAAACTTCACACTCATCGGACGGAGCAAGCTGGTAGTGGCATCGCCAGACTCACAAGTGTAACGTGCATAAGTCACAAAATCGTATTCCCCATCGGGGATATTCATGTCAGCATTGACACCCCATTGGGCATCCTCCGGCAGATTCACGACATAAACACCATCATAAGAGAACATCTGTACGAACTGGTTTCCGAAGATACGCTGGGTGGTGATGTTGTCTCCTGCCCAATTGTGCTCCACCATCACATCAGCTTTCAATGTGTAAGTGCCCTTAGGAAGTCCCGTCAATGTTTGAGAGAGTTCAACTTCGGGCATATTGCTTGTCCAGATACCCCAAAGTTTTTCGCCATCGGTCGGCTGCTTGTAAATGACATTTCCTTCATCATCAGTAACTTCTATAGCATCTCCGCTGTTGATGGCACACCAACCGGAAATTCCTTTTTCCTGAATTTCATTAGCAGTATAGCAAGTGTCACCATCAATGATGAGTGTCCATCCCTTGGGAGCATCAGCTACACCGCCAGTGTCACCACCCGGCTGGGTAGCGGCCTGATTTTCAAAGCTGGGGTTCACAAGTAAGTTGGTAACATCCTGACCCACTTTGATTTCAGACTTCTTGCAAGCTTCAAATGCCGCTTCCAGTTCAGCGATAGCTGCTACTGTGCCATCAATGTCATATACACCATCGTAGAAATCGTTCTGAATGTCGGAGATGACAGCCTCAAAAGCTGTAGCCCCCGGCATATTCCTATAGGCTTCCAAGTTGGCAAGAGCCTCATTGAGGGCATCCTGCAAAGCAATGTAAGCTTCCACTTCAGGAGTCACCTGCTTGAGCAATGCGACAGCTTCCGCGATGGTAGCATCAATTTCCTCACGCGAAGAGGAAGCATTCACATTCTGATATTTCTGGATAGATTCGTCAAGCAGCGTATAGGTAGCTTCAGGAAGCGCTTCCACACCCCATTGGCACTCGTCGAGCAAATCAATGTAGTGTTTCAATACGGCCAATGCGTCGTTGACATCATATTCAGCTGCAGCAATACGGAAGTTGTCAATCTTGAACCATCCGTCACCACCTGCCGAATTGGATGTCTCACGGTTGGCGGCCTTCACGTTGCCGTCGGTGCGCAATCCCAAAGTGAGCGTACCGTCATAGACATAGGCACGTACACTGATGGGATACATATCTTTCTCATCGTACGTATTTTCAACCAATCCGGCAAATGTAGCCACTTCACTATCGTCGAGCAAAGTCAGGTTGTACTCTTCTTCTGCACCGAAATAAGTAGCGTTCAAGTTTCCGAAAATACGTTGGGTTGTTCGGCGTGAACCGTTTCCGTTGGCAGCTACCATCAGGGCTGCACTGATTTCATACGTGCCATTCTCCAAGCCTGTTATTGTCTGTGAAATCTCAATGCTGGGGAATCCGGATGTCCAGATACCGAAGCCATAGTTACCATCCTTCGTTTCACCAGAACAGTCAGCATTCACACCACACCATGCAGTCACACCGTGAGATTGGATTTCTGCTGCAGTTTTGCAAGTGTCTCCACTGATGATAAGATTCCATCCGTATGGAGGATCGGCTACCCCTGTGGTGGTGTTTCCACCCTGAGCCGAAAGGTCTTCGAAACTCATGTTCTTGCCCAATGAAGTGAGGTCACCCTGACCTTGGCTATAGGCAGCTTCTGCTTTCACCAATTCCACTTTAGCGGCTTCCAGTTCGTCAGCTTTGGCCGAAGCGTCAAACACAGCTTTGGCAGCTTGTGTGGCAGCAGTCAGCGTGGCATTGCCATCCAGATTCAGTTCCAACGACTTCTCAATTTCCTCAAAAAGAGCCACTTTAGCATTGATGATAGCGTTGACAGAGTCCTTCCAGGCAACCTCAAAAGCGGGATTCTCATAGATGGCAGCAGCAGCATCTGCTCCCAATTTGAATCCTGCGGCATATTCATCAATAAGCAAGTAAGTATCCTCGTAGTTGACGATGTTGTTGTAAACCTCTGTGCGGGCTCCGAAAAGGGGCATTTGCTGTGGCATATCATCCACCGTCATAAATCCCCAGTTGAGCGAGGTGCTGTCCGACATTTCCGCGAAGCCGGTTTCGGGGTCTTCCACACGATTGCCGTCGGCATCTGTTTTTACAGGATAATCAGGATACCATCCATCTCCAGGAAATGAGAGGACAAAATACTGCTTGCTGTTGTTCAGGTGCAGATAATGACCGAGCGTGTTGGTATTGTTACCTTCACCAGACTTCAGCCAGTAATAGCCGTCTATCGAGCCGTTTTCTACAGTCCATACGGCAACGTTGCTGAGCATATTCAAATTGGCACTTCCCGGAATACCCAAATAGGTGACAGTAGCTTCCGCCCCCTCTTCTGTGGGTTCGGTAGTCATTGTGAACGACCAAGTGCCATCACCGTTATCTACGGCTTGCAACTGATGGTTGGCATAGTTGGAGTCGTCGGCTCCGAGGAAATAGAAAGATCCGTCCCATCCTGTACGCGACATATAGCCTGTAGGATTGGCCGGATTGACGAGCACATACTTTTCTCCGGATGTCAATGTCCGTGTGGGGAGTACAGGTTTCTCAATGGCCTGTGCAGCGAGGCTTGCTGCAACGAGCGTACCGAACAAACCTAAATGTTTGAAAGTAAATCTTTTCATACGCTTTCTGTATTAAATTAAAATGGTAAATAATTTATGTCGGTGCAAATATACGAAACGACAAGAAAAGACACAAACTTTTATATACTTTTTTTAAACGAAGTATTAAAAAGAACAGCACAGACGAAAAAAAACAACCTCCCTACAGTCCATCATCACACAAAAACATTCAGGTACGGATTACCCACATGGATCAAAACGTTCATTCCATAGTGTCTGGTAATCCGCACCTGAACACGTTCAGAGGTGATATGCCCTCCCCTAATATTCTGTCAGAAGAGGTCTTTTGTCACAATCTGATCCTTCCACTGATGGTCTTTCGGGAAGGGTTGTCCGCTCCATGCCTTCTTGGATGTCCAGTCGGCAGGAGCATCTGTCCAGAATGGATGTGTGGCGGGAAGACCAAGGGGAAGCAGCGAGAGCGAGGTCATATAGAGACTTCCGTTGTTGGTGTACCAGTCGGCCACGTTGGGCTGGCGGCCACAGAATCCGATGGTGAGGAATCCGCCTTCGTTGAAGTTCTCCTTACCATCGAACATGCTCTTCATGGTGGCGGTGAGGGCCGAGCGTACCTGTCCGTTGGTGAGTCCTCCGGGCAATGTCTGATACCAAGCCATCAGGGCAAGGGGTTGCATAGCAGCCATGCGGTAGGGAATTGAACGTCCGAACACGGGGAAGGTTCCTTCGGGCGAAATAAGACGTTCGAGCACGATGCTGAACTTCTGGCAACGCTCCAACGCACGGGCATAATACTGTCCGTAGTGGATGCGGGTGTAAGCCTTGGCATCCTTCATGGCCTGCAAGGTCTCCAGATACATGGGGTGGAAAACGTAGCTGCTATAATAGTCGAAAGCAAACACGGGGCCATCGGCATACCATCCGTCGCCCACGTACCATTCCTCCATCTTGCGGCAAGCTGAGTTCACACGGTAGGCATCGTAGGGAGCACCGGCCTTGGCCAGGAAACTCTCGATGATGCTGGAAAAGAGCAACCAGTTGGTGTAGGGGGGATCCACACGACGGAGCAGAGTGAACTCCTCGATATAGCGTTTCTTGGTTGTCTCGTCCAAGGGTTTCCAAAGTTGGTCGTAAGCACGAAGGAAGCTCTCGGCGATATAGGCGGCATCCACCAAGGGCTGACCCTCCTTACGCCAAAGCAGGTAGTCGGGGCTTTGCGGATCAACGGCATGGGCATAGCTCTTGAGTGCCCACTCGCGGAGTTGCTTGCGCATCTTTCCTTCCTCGGTGTTGTCGTCGGGGAGTGAGAGCCAAGGGGCCACGCCTGCCATCAGACGGCCAAAAGCCTCCATGTAGGTGACACGCTTGTCGCGGCTATCGAAGCTGGGACTTACCTCCACCTGCATGTTGGCCTGCAACTTGCCCTCGGCCATGTTGCTCAACACGGGAGCCGCCATCTTGTAGGCAAGGTCAACCCAGTAGGCACGGTCGTTGCCAGCCTGAGGAGTGCGTGTTTCGAGGTAACGCACATATTCGCAAGCCGCCAACAGGAAGGCACCCACACCAAAGTTGGCCTCGGAGTTGGCATCCACCACCTGTCCGGGGATGGCCTTTTCACCGATAGGCTGCACATAGCCTACTTTACCGTTTTTCTGCAACGCTTTATTTTTCAGGTAGGCCCAAGATTTTTCTACTACAGGGAAATAAATTTCTTCGTCCAAATAGCCGTTGTTGATACCCCAAAGGAAACCATAAGTGAAGAAAGCAGTACCGCTGGTTTCCGGACCGGGAGCATGTTCGGGGTCCATCATACTGCGTGTCCAATAACCTTCGGGTTGTTGGATGTCGGCAATGGCCTTGGCCAGGCGGGTGTATTTATCGACAAAGAACTGGCGGTGCTTATAGTCGGCAGGCAGGTCCTTCAACACCTTTGCCAATCCGGCCAACACCCATCCGTCGCCACGTGCCCAGAAGTCCTTCTTGCCATTGGCACTCTTGTGCTTGGGATAGACGTACTTCGCGTCGCGGTAATAGATACCTGTCTCCTGATCATACATGATTTCGTCGGAGTAGCAGATGTACTCGTAGAGTTTGTCGAGATACTGTTGGTTGCCGGTAAGTTTGTAGAGTTTGGTCATTACGGGCATCACCATGTAGAGTCCGTCGGCCCACCACCAATAGTCGTTCTTGGGGGTACTCATCTGATACTCCATCACCTCACGTGCACGACGAATCTTGTAGTCGTCCGGTTGGATGTTGTAGAGGTCGATGTAGGTCTGGAAACAAATCTGCCAGTCGCCGAAGAGCACGTGTTTGTCAGTCTCTCCATAGTTGTACATCCACTCGGCACGGTTGTTGCTCTTGGCCCCCTTCCACTGGTTGTGGTTGGCCCATGCCTCGGAGTAGGCACGATACTTCTCGTTGCCCGTGAGGAAATATGCCTCCATGTTACCCGTATGGTAAGCGGCATTGTCCCAGAAAGAACGCACCTCGGGCTTGTTGTTCGTCTGCCAGTAGGTGTTCACTTTGTCAATGATTTTGCGCACTTCCTGCGCCTCCTTGTTCTGCTTTGCCGCCATAACAGGTAACATCAGCATCAGCAGGCCTGCACCGAGCAGGACACGTTTGCATAAACTGTTCATGATACTATTGTTTTTTGTTTATAAAGTTCTGTCTGAATTTATACCCCATACATGCGGGCACGCATCTCCTTGATGTGATCGCTGGTGATGTACTCGTCGTACTCCATCATCTTGTCGATGATGCCGTTGGGCGTCAGTTCGATGATGCGGTTGGCCACCGTCTGGATGAACTCGTGGTCGTGCGAAGCGAAGAGGATGTTGCCCTTGTAGAGCTTGAGGTTGTTGTTGAACGCCTGGATGCTCTCGAGGTCGAGGTGGTTGGTGGGTGTGTCCAAGATGAGGCAATTGGCGTTCTTCAGCTGCATACGGGCAATCATGCATCGCATCTTCTCGCCTCCCGAAAGGACGTTTGCCTTCTTCAGCACCTCTTCGCCGCTGAAGAGCATGCGGCCGAGGAAGCTCTTGAAATAGACCTCGTTGCCTTCGCCGAACTGGCTGAGCCAATCGACCAGGTTGAGGTCGGTATCGAAGAAAGCGGTGTTGTCCAGCGGCAGGTAGGCCGTGGTGATGGTCACTCCCCAGTTGAAGTGTCCGGCGTGGGCCTTGCGGTTGCCGTTGATGATTTCAAAGAGGGCGGTCATGGCACGCGGGTCGCGACTGAGGAAAACTATCTTGTCGCCCTTCTCCACGTTGAAGTTCACGTCGTTGAACAGCACGGTGCCGTCCTCCATCTCGGCACGCAGGCCACTGACTTCGAGAATCTGATTTCCCGGTTCGCGCTCAGGGGTAAAGATGATACCGGGGTACTTGCGGCTCGAGGGCTGTATGTCTTCCACATTAAGTTTCTCCAACATCTTCTTGCGGCTGGTCGTCTGCTTGCTCTTGGCCACGTTGGCGCTGAAGCGGCGGATGAACTCCTCCAGCTCCTTGCGCTTCTCCTCGGCCTTGGCCTTCTGATTCTGGGCTTGGCGGAGGGCGAGCTGCGAGCTTTCGTACCAGAAGCTGTAGTTACCGGCAAAGAGGTTCACCTTGCCGAAGTCGATGTCAACGGTGTGGGTGCAGACCGAGTCGAGGAAGTGGCGGTCGTGGCTGACGACGAGCACCGTGTGTTCGAAGTTGGCCAAGTACTCTTCCAACCAAGTGACGGTTTCCATGTCGAGGTCGTTCGTAGGCTCATCCAACAGCAGGTTGTCGGGATTGCCATAGAGGGCCTGTGCCAGCATCACTCGCACCTTCTCCTTACCGCTCAATTCGCTCATGAGCAGATAGTGCTTGTCCTCCTTGATGCCTAGTCCGCTCAGCAGGGCGGCGGCGTCGCTCTCGGCGTTCCATCCGTCCAGCTCGGCAAACTTCTCTTCCAGTTCGGCCACCTTCAGTCCGTCCTCGTCGCTGAAGTCGGCTTTGGCATAGAGGGCGTCTCGCTCGTTCATGATGTCCCACAGCACGGTGTGACCCATGAGCACGGTGTTGAGCACCGTATATTGGTCCCACTTGAAGTGGTCCTGACTGAGCACCGACAGGCGTTCGCCAGGTCCCAGGGTGACGCTGCCTTTCGTAGGCTCCAGGTCGCCGCTGATGGCCCGCAGGAAGGTACTCTTTCCCGCGCCGTTGGCTCCGATGACGCCATAGATATTTCCATTCGTAAACTTCAGGTTGACATCCTTGTACAACACTCTTTTTCCAAACTGAATCGCAAGATCTGAAACTGTAATCATATCGTTATACCTTATTATATATATATTCTTTGAGGAGTTAGGGGGAGTTATCGCCTGCAAAGATACGGAAAATTCGCCGAATAGCGAAATCCGGACTGAGCGTTTGTAACGCAAAAGAAAGGAAGAGAGAAAAATGCGACCGGCTTTTCCGGAAATGCCAGTCGCATTTTTATTTTTGCAAGCTGCATTTTTGAAAATGCCAGTCGCATTTCTGAATCTGTCAGGTGTCCGAGGAAAATCCATCAGCTGACAGAAAGAAATCTATCAGCAGACAAAACGGCCGCGGACACCTGATAGATTTTCATTGCACAAAGACGGCGCATCCGGCCCGAGGGAAAGCGCCTCCGCGCCTAAAGAAAGAAACCTCTGCCTCCTGCGCATGATTTTGCACTTTTGTCACCCCACTCTTGCCAGAATGGCAGGAAATGAGTAATTTTGTCGCCGTTTTTGTCAGAACAAACATTCTGGCAAAGGGGTTGTTATGAATATGACAACATTCTGTTGAACCCAACACCCCATTGATTATGAAAAAGATGCGTAAGAATCACAAAAAGAATCATCATAACAAAATGAATCAGACTGAGGAAAAGAACGTTCAGCCCGAAGAGCTGAACGAACCCATGACCGAGGAGACTGCCGCCACTGCCGAAGAGAAGGTGGCCGAAGAGGCAGCCCAAGAACTGACTCCCGAGGAGAAAATGCAGCAGCAACTGGCCGAACGCGACGAAAAGATTGCCGCACAGCAGGACCAGATTCTGCGACAAATGGCCGAATTTGACAACTACCGCAAGCGCACGCTGAAGGAGAAGGCCGAACTCATCAAGAACGGTGGCGAGAAGACCCTCACCGCCATCCTGCCCGTCATCGACGACTTTGAGCGTGCCCTGCAGAACATGAAGGGCGAAAGCGAAGAGATGGTTGCCCTGCGCGACGGTGTGGAACTGATATACAACAAATTCCTGAAGACATTGCAACAGGAAGGACTGGAAAAGATTGACACCCACGAGGCCGACTTCAACACCGACTATCACGAGGCCATCGCCCTGGTGCCCGCCCCGGCGGACGAGCTGAAAGGCAAAATCCTCGACTGTGTGCAGACGGGCTACCGGCTCAACGACAAAGTCATCCGACACGCTAAGGTGGTAGTGGGACAGTAAGTAAGGGGGAGGGTCCTAAATTTAATATATTATGGCAAAAAGAGATTACTACGAAGTCTTAGGCGTGAGCAAAACCGCCACAGAGGACGAAATAAAGAAGGCCTACAAGAAACTGGCCATCAAATATCACCCCGACCGCAACCCGGATGACAAGGAGGCGGAAGAGAAGTTCAAAGAGGCGGCCGAGGCTTACGACGTGTTGCACGATGCACAGAAGCGCGCCCGCTACGACCAGTTCGGCCACGAGGGCATGAGCGGCGCCGGCGGATTCGGCGGCTTCAGCGGACAGGGCATGTCGATGGACGACATCTTCTCGATGTTTGGCGACGTGTTCGGTGGCCGCGGCGGATTCGGTGGCTTCAGCGGCTTCGGCGGCGGAGGCGGACAACAACGCCAGCGTCGGTTCCGTGGTTCGGACCTGCGCGTAAAAGTACGCCTCAACCTGAAAGATATTCTCAACGGAGCTGAGAAAAAATTCAAACTGAAGAAATATGTCACCTGTGACCACTGCCACGGAAGCGGCGCCGAGGGAAGCGGAGGGACGGAGACCTGTCCCACCTGCCACGGAAGCGGCAGCGTGACCCGCACGCAGCAGAGCATCTTCGGCATGATGCAGACCCAAAGCGTCTGCCCCACCTGCAACGGCGAAGGCAAGGTCATCAAGAACAAGTGCAAGCACTGCGGCGGCGAAGGCGTGGTCTACGGCGAAGAGGTGGTAGAGGTGAAAATCCCCAAAGGCGTGGCCGAGGGTATGCAGCTCTCGATGAGCGGCAAGGGAAATGCCGGCAAGCACAACGGTGTGCCGGGCGACCTGCTCATTCAGATTGAAGAGGAACCCAACCAGGAACTCATCCGCCAGGAGGACGACCTCATCTACAACCTGCTGCTGAGCTTCCCCACAGCGGCACTGGGCGGCACGGTGGAGATTCCCACCATCGACGGCAAAGTGAAGGTGAAAATCGAGCCGGGTACACAGCCGGGCAAGGTGCTGCGCCTGCGCGACAAGGGACTGCCCAACGTGAACGGCTACGGCACAGGCGACCTGCTGGTGAACATCAGCGTCTATGTGCCCGAGACCCTCTCAAAGGACGAAAAGAACGCCATCGAAAAGATGCAGTCGTCCGACAACTTCACCCCGAATCTGAGTATTAAAGACAAGATATTCAGAAAGTTCAAGAGTTATTTTGAATAAATGCTTTAAGTAATTACACCTATTATTTATTAGGCACGGATTACGCGGATTACACGGATTAAATACACTTTTAGATTAAAAAAACATCCGCGTAATCCGTGTAATCCGTGCCTAAAATATAAAATAACAATAGAATATATGACTTACCAAGAAACCATCGAATACCTGTTCGACAGCGCACCGCTCTTCCAACACGTGGGAGGCGACGCCTACAAGGAGGGACTGAGTAACACGCACCGGCTGGACGAGCACCTGGGTCACCCGCACCGCCGCTTCCGCACCATACACGTGGGAGGGACAAACGGCAAAGGGTCATGTTCGCACACGCTGGCCGCCATCCTGCAATCGGCCGGATACCGGGTGGGACTCTACACCTCGCCACACTTGGTGGACTTCCGCGAACGCATCCGGGTGAACGGCGAAATGGTTTCCGAGGAGTACGTCATCCGCTTCGTGGAGGAGCACCGCACCTTCTTCGAGCCGCTGCACCCGTCGTTCTTCGAACTGACCACCGCCATGGCCTTCAACTACTTCGCCCAAAGCGGAGTGGACGTGGCCGTCATCGAAGTGGGCCTGGGCGGACGGCTCGACTGCACCAACATCATCACCCCCGACCTCTGCCTCATCACCAACATCAGCTTTGACCACACACAATTCTTGGGCGACACGCTCGGAAAAATCGCATCGGAGAAGGCCGGCATCATCAAACAGGGAGTGCCCGTGGTGGTGGGCGAAACGACCGACGAGACACGACCCGTCTTCAAAGAGAAGGCCCAAGAGGTAGGCGCACCAATTATACTATCAGATGAAGAAACGCTCGTAACTTCGTCAGCAGCAGAAAGTAATAACACCCGCACTTATCAGACAAAGCCCTACGGCGAACTGCACGGCGAGCTGGGCGGCCTCTGCCAGGAGAAGAACACCAACACCATCCTGCACGCCGTGGAGCAACTGAAGAAACTGGGCTACCGCCTGAGCGAAGCCGATGTCCGCAAGGGGTTCTCTCAGGTGTGCCGACTGACCGGGCTGATGGGACGCTGGCAGAAACTGAACGACCGCCCCACCCTCATCTGCGACACGGGACACAACGTGGGAGGCATCAGCTACATCATCGACCAACTGAAGCAGCAGACCTGCCATCGGCTGCACATCGTACTGGGCATGGTGAACGACAAGGACGTGAGCGGTGTGCTCGGCATGATGCCCCAAGAAGCCACCTACTACTTTACCAAAGCATCCGTCAAACGGGCACTTGACGAAAAGGAACTGGAACAATTGGCCCAAAGCTACGGTTTGCATGGAAAGACGTTCGGACGGGTGACCGATGCCGTAGAAAATGCCTTGACAGAAGCCGGAGAGGACGACCTGATTTTTGTAGGGGGAAGCAGCTTTATCGTGGCCGATCTGTTAAGTGGGATGGACAGATTAAAACAATTCCTGCACTAAAAATATTAAAAAAGGAAAAAAAGCTGTCCATTGCTACAAATTTCCGTGGAAACATTTGTTTATCCCA
>CAZTPB010000002.1:0-33975 GCA_964614555.1 uncultured Bacteroides sp. | reverse complement strand
ACCCTCCCCTTGCCCCTCCCTCTATGGAGGGGAGTGAAAATAAGCTGTGTCTCTATTATTTTATTACTATTACAATTACTCTTATTACTCTATATTGTTTTTCTGTTCAAAGACTATCTACTCCCCTCCATATAGGGAGGGGCAGGGGGAGGGTCTTTACCGCAACTTCGCCTGCAGCTTGTTCTCCAGGTTGGCGATGATTTTGCCCATGATCTTGTCTATCTGCTTGTCGCCCATCGTGGCATTCTCGTCCTGCAGGAGGAAGCTGACGGCGTAGCTCTTCTTTCCGGCTTCGAGGTTCTTGCCTTCATAGACATCGAAGAGAGAGACCTCCTTGAGGAGCTTCTTCTCCGATTCGTAGGCTATCTTCTCGATGTCGGCAAACTGCACGGCCTTGTCGATGAGCAGTGCCAAGTCGCGCTTCACGGCGGGATACTTGCTCAGCTCCTTGTAGCTGACGCGCAGGTTCTTGACTGCCTTCATCAGCTCCTTCCAGTTGAGTTCGGCATAATAGACTTCATTGTCGAGGTCGAACTTGCGCTGCAGCTTGCGTGTGATGACACCCAGTGTGGCCAGCAGCTTGCCTCCACGTGTGTGGATGGTGATGGCATTGGCAAAAACGTCGTCGCTGAGCGTGCCGAACACGACAGCCCCGAGGCTGACGCCCAAGCGTGCCAGGATGTTCAGCACATAGGCTTTCAATTCGAACACCGAAGACGCTTCGTCCGCATGGGCCCACGAATTGTTCACCCGCTTGCCGGTGACGAACAGCCCCAGCATATAGTTCTCGCTGTATGCGCCGAGTATCTTTTCGGGGTTCTTGCGCTCTTCCTTATAATAATAGCAATTGCCGAATTCGAAGAACTTCAGGTCTGACGCCTTGCGGTTGGCATTGTGCATGATGCTCTCCAGACCGCCGAAGAGCAGTGTCTGGCGCATCACATTCAGGTCGTTAGACAGGGGATTCATCAAACGCACGAGTTCCTTGGCCGGCCATCTCTGCAACTCTTCGTAATAGGCAGCCGATGTCAGCGAGTTGTTCAGTATTTCGTTGAATCCGCATCCTACCAGCTGCTCGGCCACCAGATTCTGCAACTTGTGGCTCTTGTCGTTGTCGCCCTTTGTGGTCAGGCTCGACTTCAGGGTGGCGGGTATTTCCACGTTGTTGTATCCGTAGATGCGCAGGATGTCCTCCACCACGTCGCACGGACGCTGCACATCCACGCGGTAGGCGGGCACGTCCAACACGAGGCCTTCATCGGACTCGCTCTCAATCCGCATCTCCAGCGAGGTGACGATGCTCTTGATGGTAGCGGCAGGTACGTGTTTGCCAATCAATGTATCCACGTAACTATAGGCAAGCTCTACACGGCTGTTTTCCAACGGGGCGGGGTAGTGGTCAACGATGTCCATGGAGATGGTGCCTCCGGCCAACTCCTTCACCAGCAGGGCTGCCTGCTTCAAGGCATAGAGGCATCCGTTGGGGTCGATGCCGCGCTCGAAGCGGAAGGAGGCATCGGTGCTGAGTCCGTGACGGCGTGCGCTCTTGCGTATGCTTGTGGGGTTGAAATAGGCGCTCTCGAGGAAGATGTTGCGGGTTTGCTCCGTCGTGCCCGAGTCGAGCCCTCCGAAGACACCGCCTATACACATCGGCTCTTCGGCGTTGCAGATCATGAGGTCCTTGTCGGAGAGTTTGCGCTCCACCTCGTCCAGCGTCACGAAGGGAGTGCCTTCGGGCATGGTCTTCACCACCACCTTGCCGCCTTTGATCTTGTCGGCATCGAAGCAGTGCAACGGCTGTCCGTAAGCGTGCAGGATATAGTTGGTGATATCGACAATGTTGTTGATCGGACGGAGCCCTATCAGACGGAGTTTGTCCTGCAGCCATTCGGGGCTTTCCTTGACGGTGACATCCTTGACGGTGACTCCTGCATAACGCGGGCAGGCCGTCGTGTCGGCCACTTCCACCTCCACCACGAGGTCGTGGTTCTCTACCCGGAACGCGTCGCACGAGGGGCGTGTCAGTGCGGTCTCCTTGCCCTGCTGCACGAGCCAGGCATAGAGGTCGCGGGCTACACCGTAGTGCGAGCAGGCGTCGGCACGGTTGGGGGTGATATCGACCTCTATCACGTAGTCGCTCTTGATGCCGTAATACTCCTTGGCCGGTGTGCCGGGCACCGCATCGGCGGGCAATACGATGATGCCGTCGTGGCTTTTGCCGATGCCTATTTCGTCTTCGGCACAAATCATGCCGACCGACTCCACTCCACGGAGTTTCGACTTCTTGATGGTAAAGCACTCGTCGCCGTCGTAGAGTCTGG
The DNA here is from genome assembly GCA_964614555.1 of uncultured Bacteroides sp. Taxonomy (GTDB): domain Bacteria; phylum Bacteroidota; class Bacteroidia; order Bacteroidales; family Bacteroidaceae; genus Phocaeicola_A. The sequence continues at coordinate 31,654 of CAZTPB010000002.1, read as the reverse complement.
TGCCCAGTGTGGCCACCACCACCTTTTGTCCGGCAGCCACGTTGGGTGCTCCGCACACTATCTGCACGGGGTCGCCGCTACCCAGATTCACGGTAGTCACGTGCATATGGTCGCTGTTGGGATGCTCTACACAAGTGAGCACTTCACCGATTACGATGCCTTCGAGGCCGCCTTTGATGGTCTGCACCTCTTCCACCGACCCTACTTCAAGACCGATGGATGTCAGCGCAGCCGACACCTCTTCGGGAGTCATGTCAAAGCTCACATATTCCTTGAGCCAGTTATAAGATATGTTCATACGCGTATGTTATATTTTTATTTTTTTCAAATTTGACCCGCAAAAGTACAGATATTTGGTGAAATAAAAAAATAAAGGGTGCAATATTTCTTCAAAACGGCACCTGATTCACCGTGCCTGCATCAAAAGGCATATTATCCGGCTCGGGTGGAGGAGGCAATGGCTCGTTCATGCGCGAACCGAGCACGTGCTCTTCGCCCGGCATGGGGATAATCGTGTCGTCGTCGGGATTCTGGAAGCGGGCATACTCTCCGCGGAAGCGCAGCAGGACGTCGCCCACGGCACCGTTACGGTGCTTGGCTATAATGATTTCGGCCATGCCGCGGAGGTCGCGTCCCTTGTCGTCCTCATAAATCTTGTAGTATTCGGGCCGGTGGATGAAGCACACCATGTCGGCATCCTGCTCGATGGCTCCCGACTCGCGGAGGTCGCTCAACTGCGGACGTTTGCCCTCGTTGCCTTCGCGCTGCTCCACACCACGGTTCAGCTGGCTCAGTGCGATGATGGGGATGTTCAGCTCCTTGGCCAATCCCTTGAGCGAACGCGAGATGGTGCTGACCTCTTCCTGACGGCTGCCATAGCTCATGCCGCTGGCGTTCATCAGCTGGAGGTAGTCGATGATGATGATTTTCACGCCATGCTCGCGCACAAGCCGACGTGCCTTTGTGCGAAGTTCGAAGACACTGAGCGAGGGGGTGTCGTCCACGTAGAGCGGTGCACCGATGAGCATCTTCATCCGGTAGTCGAGCTGCCCCCACTCGTAGGGTGCCAGCTGCCCGCTCTTGATTTTCTCGCCCGGTATTTCGCAGACATTCACTATCATACGGTTGACCAGCTGCACGTTGCTCATTTCGAGCGAGAACATGGCTACAGGCACACGGTTGTTCACCGCGATGTTGCGTGCCATGGAGAGCACAAAGGCTGTCTTTCCCATGGCCGGACGCGCGGCGATGATGATGAGGTCGGAGTTCTGCCATCCGCTGGTCATCTTGTCCAGCTTGTGGAATCCGCTCTCCAGTCCGCTCAATCCGTCGGTCCGTGCCGCTGCCTTCTTCAGCATTTCATAGGCTTCCTTGATGACGGGGTCGATCTGGGTATAGTCCTTCTTCATGTTCTGCTGCGAGATTTCGAAGAGCTTGCCCTCGGCCTCCTGCATCAGGTCGTCAATGTCCTGCATCTCGTCGAAAGCCTTCCCCTGAATGGCACTGGTGAAGGTGATGAGTTCGCGTGCCAGATGCTTCTGCGCGATGATGCGGGCATGATATTCGATGTGGGCACTCGAAGCCACCTTTCCGCTCAGCTGGGTGATGTAGTAGGGGCCTCCGGCCTCTTCCAGTTCGCCCGTCGAGCGAAGCTGTTCGGCCACGGTAAGTATATCCACAGGTTTCTGCTGGATGGCCAGCGCGGTGATGGCCTTGTAGAGCAGCTGGTGGCGGTGTTCGTAAAAAGACTCGGGCTTCAGGATGTCGCTCACTACGGAATAGGCATCGCGCTCTATCAACAGTGCACCAAGCACTGCTTCCTCCAGTTCGGGGGCTTGGGGCTGCAAATGCCCGTATTCGCTCACGGCATCCGCCGGTGTCTTGCGGGGCGTGCGGGTGTTTTTTTTATATTCTGCCATAATGGACTGTTTTTTTTGATAGCTTTTTCTTGGAGAGTGCAAAGATAATGCAAACGGCGCGGAGCACAAAACAAAAGCACCTTTTTTATTTTCACCCTCAGAAAAACCATGCCGCCCCGCGAAATCACTTCGCAGGGCGGCGTGGACACATAGTCCTCAAGTAACTAAGCACTTAATTTTCTAAGTGTGTGGTTTACGTACTAATTTATATATTATGACTAACTAACTTTCCTCACTTCTTCTGTTTCACGGTGCAAAGATACTGCCGGATTCCGACCTGTGCAATACCCAATTTTAGGTATATTCTCCTTCTTGGCAGCCCATATGGGCAAAGATATGCCTTTTTTGGGCTTGGCATACCCGTTTTTCAAAAATAATGCGTACCTTTGTGCACTTTTTTTTGAGAGCAAAGGTCTTTGTTATAATATATAAATTTAAGGAAAGGAGGAAAAGGTATGCGTGCATTCTGGAGAATCAAGCCACAAATCGAGGCTTTGGAGAAATGGGAGCCTAACTGCTGGATTCAGATGACCTGCCCTACGGAAGAAGAGGCCGACTATCTGGTGAACGAGCTGCAAATGCCCGACTATTTCCTGTCGGACATTGCCGACGTTGACGAGCGTCCGCGTGTGGAGACGGAAGACGGGTGGACAATGATTATCCTGCGTGTGCCCTACATGAACCCCACCAACAAGGAATCGTCGCGCTCGCCTTATACCACCGTGCCCTTGGGCATCATCCTGAAGAAGGACATCTGCATCACCGTGTGCTACTACATCACCAAGATGATGAACGACTTCCTCTACCACTACCAGCGCAAAGGGAAGGGACTGACGGATGCCGTGGACATGACCTTCCGGCTCTTCCTGAGCAGCAGTGTATGGTACCTGAAATTCCTGAAAAAGATCAACTACGAGATTGAGGAGGCGAAACACGACTTGGACAAGAGCATCGACAACGAAGACCTGATAAGCCTCTCGTATCTGCAAAACTCACTGACCTACTTCATGAACTCCATCCGTGGCAACGAGACGCTGCTGGCACAGGTGAAGTTCAAACTGCCCGTCGATGAGCTGGATGCCGAACTGATTGAGGATGTCAACATCGAGATGAAACAGGCACGTGAAAGTGCCTACATCTACTCGAACGTGTTGGAGAGTGCCGTGAACACCTATGCTTCGGTGATCAACAACAACATGAACACGGTGATGCGACTGATGACGTCCGTATCCATCGTGCTGATGTTCCCCACACTCATCGCCTCTCTCTACGGCATGAACCTGAAGAACGGGCTTGAAGACAATTCCTTGGGCTTCGGCATCGTGCTCGGATTTTCGGTGCTGGTGAGCGGCACCATCATCTGGCTCTTCCGCCGCAAACGGTGGCTGTAAAAAACTTATAATTTCACCTCACTGATGTCCACCAACTTGTTGACAATGGCATAGATGGTAAGTCCGGCGGCAGAGTGAATCTCCAGCTTGCGGGCAATGTTGCGCCGATGCGTAATGACAGTATGCACCGAAAGAAAAAGCTGTTCGGCTATCTCCTTATTGGTCAACCCCTTTACCACACACACCACGATTTCACGCTCGCGCTGGCTGAGTGTGTCGGCAGTGAGCTCTCCCTCCTCCGTTACGGCATCGGCGGTGGTGTCTTTCATGGCCGCCAACAACTTGTCGTGCAGGGAGTCAAGGGTGTCGTATAGGGTGACGGTGTCGTCATACGCCTGCAAAAGGGAAGCATCGGTAAAGGTGCAGTTGAGGGCGATGCACTTCACACTGCTGTGTACGGCATCGGCTCTGAACTCGTCGATGTTGAACCATCCGCCGAAGGTGGGATTCACCAGCAGGATGTCGGGCGTGTCGGTGTGCAGGCAACTCTCCAGCCCTTCAGGCGAGGTCACCTCCACGGGTTTTATTGCAAGGCCGGGAATGCGTTTGAGCACACTCACCACTCCGCTCCGCACAATGACGGAGGTCTCGGCCACAGCCACTCTGATAGTATCAGTCCGCTGCTTCATACGCCACGTTTTTTCTCCAGCAGGCGCACGGCAGGCACGAAGAGGCAGTCCTCTATCCGACAATGCAGCGCGAGATCCTCCTCGCAGATGAAGATGTCGAACAACACTGCCCCCAAGAGCGGGTTGTCGCCCTGCGAGGGGTAATACTTGATAATGATGTTCTTCAGCTCGGCCAACTTGCCGTCTATCAGCTTGTGCTGCATGGCATGGCGGCGGGTGAAGAGCAAGATATTACTCCGCCCACCAGCCTGATAGACGCTGGGAGCCGTATCCAGCAAGCAAGGAGACGATGCCTTGGGCGGGCACACCTGCCGGGCTATCTCCTCAGCATGCTCCACATCGCCCCGCATAAGGCTGCGCACGTAAGCGAACTCATAGCGGTCTTCAAACTCCATGTGCTCGCGCACCTCGCCCGCATATTCGTCGAAAAACCTCAGGATGAGCCTCCCTATTTCACCTCCGCCCGTAGCGTCGATGACCCGCACGAGCTTCTGCCGGATGGCAGGCAGGGAAAAATCGAGGTAATAGCTGTGCGCCCGCTTCAGATAGTCGAGCAGGGCCGTGAGCGAAAGTGCCTCCACATTGTCGTGCACCTGTTCGTCCTCCTCCTGCATGAACTTTGCCACGGCCAAAAAGGTCTCGGTGTGTACTCCGGCAGCGGTGCACACCTCGCCGGCCGTCTGATCGCCAAAACCCAATGCGATGCCGAACCGGCTCATCACCTGCAGCAGGCGGTAGTCGCCCTGTATGAGGTCGCTCATGCGGTCGGCAGCATGGTATGTGGTATTGTTTGTGTGCATGGTCGTTATGTCCTTATTTATTGTTTTACGCTGCAAAATTACATTTTTTTTGCCAAACGGACAATCCCTATTTTTAGGTATTTGCCGATGTGCCGCCACCGAAAAAATAAATGGCCAAAAGCTTGCACTTAGCTGAAAATGTCGTATCTTTGCACATAGCTGTGAAAGCCTATCTTACCACACAAGAAAACAACTAAAAGATATACAGATGATTGCTGACGAAATACTGGATTCCCTGAACGAGGAGCAACGGGCAGCCGTGCTCTACAACGATGGACCGGCTCTGGTGATAGCCGGTGCAGGATCGGGAAAGACACGTGTGCTGACACACAAGATAGCCTGCCTGCTCAACGAAGGATATGCCCCCTGGAACATACTGGCACTGACCTTCACCAACAAGGCCGCCAATGAGATGAAAATCCGTATCAGCCACTTCGTGGGGCCACAGGCACAAGGCTTGTGGATGGGCACCTTCCACTCCGTGTTCTCACGCATCCTGCGCACGGAGGCCGAGGCACTGGGATTCACACACCGGTTCACCATCTACGATGCCTCTGACTCGAAAAGCCTGCTGAAAGCCATCATCAAGGAGATGGGGCTCGACGAGAAAACCTACAAACCGGGCACCGTACAGAGCCATATCTCGAACGCCAAAAACCGTCTGATACTGCCTTCGGCATATGCTGCAGACCGACAGATGATACAAGCTGACGCGGCAGCCAAAATGCCCGCCATACACACCATCTACCGACACTATTGGGAACGATGCCGACAGGCCGACGCCATGGACTTCGACGACCTGCTGCTCTACACCTGGATGCTCTTCGACAGCCACCCCGAGATAAGGGAACGCTATGCCGCACAGTTCCGCTACGTACTCGTGGACGAGTATCAGGACACCAACTTCGCACAGCACACCATCGTGTGGCAGCTCACCGCCCGACACCAGCACATCTGTGTGGTGGGCGACGACGCACAGAGCATCTACTCTTTCCGTGGGGCAAACATCGACAACATCCTCAAATTCAGCCAGCAATACACGGGCACACGCCTCTTCAAACTCCAACAGAACTACCGCTCGACGCAGACTATCGTGAACGCTGCCAACAGCCTCATTGCCAAAAACAGCGAGCAGATACGCAAAGAGGTCTTCTCAGAGAAAGACAAAGGGGAGGCACTCCGCGTCTTTGCCGCATACTCCGACATCGAAGAGGGCGAAATCGTGGCCAACAAAATCACCGAGCTATACCGCCGGCAGAACATCCCCTACAGCCAACAGGCCATACTCTACCGCACCAATGCACAGAGCCGTATCTTTGAGGAGGCACTGCGCAAACGATCCATTCCCTGCCGCATCTACGGCGGACTCTCGTTCTACCAGCGCAAGGAAATAAAGGACATCATCGCCTACTTCCGCATGGCCGTCAACCCACACGACGAGGAGGCACTGAAGCGTATCATCAACTATCCTGCAAGGGGCATCGGCAACACCACCGTCTCGCGCATCACCGAAGCCGCCACACGCGAAGGAGTCAGCCTTTGGGAGGTCATCTGCAACCCCTTGGCACACGGACTGGACATCAACAAGGGGACGCACGCCAAGCTGCAAACCTTCCGCACACTCATCAGCACATTCATCAATGCCGTGGAGACACGGAGTGCCTACGAGTTGGGACAGGACATCATCCGGCAGAGCGGCGTGATGAACGACATCCTGCAAGACCGCACTCCCGAAGGGTTGAGCCGGCAGGAGAACATCGAAGAGTTTGCCGCCAGCATACACGACTTTTGCGCCACACGCGAAGAGGAAGGGAACCCTCACATGATGCTGAACGACTTCTTATCGGAAGTGTCGCTATTATCGGAAATGGACACCAACAAAGGCAACGGTGACGAGGACAAAATCACCCTGATGACCATGCACTCGGCAAAGGGACTGGAGTTCAGAGCCGTCTATGTAGTGGGGCTGGAAGAAAACCTCTTCCCAAGCCCCATGGCACAGGACTCATACAAACAGATGGAAGAGGAACGACGCCTCTTTTACGTAGCCATCACACGCGCCGAAGAACACTGTTTCCTCTCGTTCGCACGAAGCCGATTCCGCTACGGCAAAACGGAATTCAGCAATCCCAGCCGATTCCTGAAAGACATCGATCCGCGATACCTCTCCATGCCCGACGCTGGCATCCCTTCACTCACCCCTTCACTCACCCCTTCACTCACCCCTTCACGGAGCACATCCACCTCCTACACATCCACCGACAATGGCGGATTCGCCCGCCGGCCATTCTCCTCGTGGCGCGAACGCGAGGATGAAGACGACCACCGCAAAACTCCCTCTTGGCAACGCCATGCTACGGGCTGCACCTTCCGCGACGAAGAGCGCACGTCCTCACACACCCCCTTCCGCAAGCCCGCATCGCCATCCACCGTGCCGCCCGTCATCCCTTCCGGCATGAAGCGTGTGAGCCACACACCAATGACAGCATCAACTGCATCCGCCACTCCGGCAGGAGGACTACAGGCCGGACAAGTCATCGAACACGAACGCTTCGGCATCGGCGATGTGTTGAAAGTGGAGGGTGACGGTGACAACCGCAAAGCCACCATCCGCTTCCGCAACGTGGGAGAGAAGCAACTGCTGCTCCGCTTCGCCCGCTTCAAAGTGATTGGATAAACAAAAGAAAAAAAAGACTAAATCATAAAAATTTCCCTATCACGTCTGCCACACCGTCCTCACGGAGAGGGGGACATCGTCGGCAGCTTCGCACACCTTCACTCATCCCTTTTGCTCCTCCTTGGGTTTGCGGTCAAAAAAAGGATTTTTTGACGATGCACTCACAGGGATGGCCATCACACAATGACATTCGGGCAAAAAACCAAGACGGCGGGCAGCCTGTCCGACGGAGAACATCACACGGGTATCTACGCGGAGGTCGGCAGCAGTGGCACAAGCAGAACCGATGGCAATGCCGAGGTCGAGTGTGTTGAGCGCACAGGGCACACCGGCAGGACGGTCGGAACAGAGGGCAAAACCACAATGTCCGCAATTGAGTCCTTGCGGTTGTTCGCGTGTACCAATCAATACCACAGCTTCAGCACTGAGGATATTATCAGCATCGCGCAGAAAAAACTTGAATCCATTTTCGGCAGACATCTCACGCGTAGTACGGCTGAGAAGCTGCAACTCTTCGCCGTCAACGACGGCTGCCTCCACCACATCAATGCCCTTTCCTTTGGGGGCAGTGCGTGCAGCGGTCATCATTTGTCTGGCCACGTTGAGGATATGTGCGTGGCGCTCAGTTCGTTCATTCAGTATCATCACTCTATTTATTCTTTTATTTTCTATTCTTCAATTCCGTCACCATCTCCCGCGCCGCCTTTTCTGAAGCACCTGCAGGACCGAGAAGGCGGATAACCTCCGTATAGCCGTCGAGCATGGCTTGACGCGAGGGCGATGCATCGCCGAGCAAGTCGGCAAGATGGCGGCGTACGTTGCTGACCGTCATGGAGTCGGCCACCAGTTCGGCCACCACCTCACGGTCGGCTATAAGATTGACGAGCGAGATGTAAGGCACCTTCAACAAATGACGGCGCAGGAAGGAGACGAACCGCCCCATGGCTACATAATAACAAACCACCTGCGGCACGCGGAAGAGTGCCGTCTCCAACGTGGCCGTGCCCGAAGTGACGAGTGCCGCACGGGCATGGGTGAGCAGCGGGTAAGTCTGTCCGAAAAGAATGCTGACGGATGCCCCCTCGGGAATGTAGCGGCGGTAATATTCAGGATCGATACCCGGCGCACCGGCAATGACCATCTGATGGTCAGTGAAGAAAGCGGCGGCCTCAATCATGGCAGGCAGGTTGTCCTTAATCTCCTGTTTCCGGCTGCCGGCCAAAAGGGCAATGATGGGGCGACCATCCAACCCATGGGCAGCAGCAAACTCCTCGACCGTGGCTGTATATCCCTGACGGAAACGTTCGACAGCATCCACACAGGGGTTTCCCACATAGCGGATGGGGTAGCCGTGCTTCTGCTCGAAAAAAGGCACCTCAAAGGGGAGGATACTGAACAAAGCATCCACATCGCGCCGGATCTGACGGATGCGATATTCCTTCCACGCCCATATTTTGGGCGATATATAATAGAAAACAGGGATATGTGTATGGGTATGCACATAGGCTGCTATGTCAAGATTGAACCCCGGATAGTCGATAAGGATGACCACATCAGGCTGCCATCCGATAATATCACGCTTGCAGAGACGCATATTGCCGAATATCTCCGGCAAGTGCATCAACACGGGAATGAATCCCATATAGGCCATCTCGCGATAGTGCTTGACACATGTGCCGCCCACGCTGCTCATAAGGTCTCCTCCGAAAAAGCGGAATTCTGCCCCTTCGTCTTCACGGCAAAGGGCACGCATGAGGTTGGAGGCATGGAGGTCACCGGATGCCTCACCGGCTATGAGATAGTATTTCATAACTTTTCTTCATTTCTTCCAACAATCCATAAGCCGTCATATCCACCTGCGTAGGAGTGATGGCCACATAGCCGTGCTCCAATGCCCAACGGTCGGTGTCAGTAGCCTCCGGCTCGTGGTTGGCAAAACGTCCGGTGAGCCAATAGATGTCTCCTCCACCACGCGGATGGGGCAAAGAAGCCCACTCGTTCTCCCAGCGTCCCACTGTCTGGCGACACACCTTCACACCCTCGTAGGGAGCCTTTTCAGGAAAGTTGACGTTCAGGCAGGTACCTCCAGGAAGCCCTTGTTCAAGCACCTGGCGGACAAGCTGCCGGACGTAGTCGCGGGTGGGGGAGAAGTCGAGGTCCGGATCATGGTCGCACACCGAGAATCCAATGGAAGGGATGCCCTTCATACACCCCTCAAGCACCACCCCCATCGTACCCGAATAGTGGACATTGACGGCCGAATTGTCGCCGTGATTAATGCCGCCAATGACGATGTCAGGACGACGCCTCACCACCGCCTCAAGCCCCAATTTGACACAATCGACAGGAGTACCCGTACACCGATAGACAGATACACCGGGAGTGAGACTGACGGGAGCAAAAGTGACAGGCACCTGCGAAGTGATAGCAGCGGCCATGCCTGAACGCGGACCGTCGGGAGCCACCACAACGATATCGGCCATGTCGCGCAAGAATCCGACCAGTTCGTTGATACCTTTGGCCGTATAGCCATCGTCGTTGGAAATGAGGATAAGAGGTTTGGATGATACCATGATTTCAGCTGTTTTTTTCAATGTTTCACTCAGAATAGGTGCAAAAATAGCCAAAAAAATGTAATGCGCCAAAGAGGGAATAGGATATTTGCTCAAAAAAATATATCTTTGTAGCCGTTTGCAGGCAAAAAGGCACACGAAAAAGAAGCTATAAGGTTTTCAACAATACGGGCAAGTTATCAACAGTTGGAGCAATCTTCCGACAACTTTGTAGGTCATTTGGAGAAATATGGCTTATTTCGCAGCCGATAAAAAAGTTTTCTATGGGAAAAATCATTGCTTTGGCTAACCAAAAGGGTGGTGTAGGAAAAACCACAACCACCATCAATTTGGCCGCATCGCTGGCCACTTTGGAAAAAAAGGTACTCGTCATCGATGCCGACCCGCAAGCTAATGCGTCGTCGGGGCTTGGTGTGGACATCAAGGAAATCGACTGCTCCATCTACGAGTGCATCATCGACCACAAGGACATTCGTGAAGCCATCTATACGACCGACTTCATAGACACCCTTGACATCGTGCCCTCGCACATCGACCTGGTAGGAGCCGAAATCGAAATGCTCAACCTTCCGAACAGAGAAAAGGTGCTGAAACGAATCCTTGAAGAGATGCGCACGGAATATGACTACATACTCATTGACTGCTCGCCCTCGTTGGGTCTCATCACCATCAACTCGCTTACTGCTGCCGATTCGGTAATCATCCCCGTGCAATGCGAATATTTTGCACTTGAAGGCATCAGCAAGCTGCTGAATACCATCAAAATCATCAAGGCAAAACTGAACCCCGGATTGGAAATAGAAGGCTTCCTGCTCACCATGTACGACTCGCGGCTCAGGCTGCACAATCAGGTATATGACGAGGTGAAAAGACATTTTCAGGAACTGGTATTCCGCACCGTCATACAACGCAACGTGAAACTGAGCGAAGCACCAAGCCACGGGATTCCCGTCATCCTCTATGATGCCGACTCTACCGGCGCACGCAACCATTTGGCACTTGCACAAGAAATCATCAGAAGGAACAAGATGAACAAACTTTGAAAACAAAAAACGAACTACGAAGAAAAGAACATTTATGGCACCACATAAGAAATTTGCACTCGGACGAGGACTTGATGCTCTCATCTCTACTGACGAGGTGAAGACGGAAGGTTCATCGTCCATACACGAAATACCCATCGGGTTCATCAAAGCCAACCCCAACCAACCAAGACGCGAATTTGACCAGACAGCCCTGCAAGAATTGGCCGACTCCATCGCTGAAATAGGCATCATACAACCCATCACACTGAGAAAACAGGCCGAGGACAACTACCAAATCATTGCCGGAGAGAGACGTTACCGTGCATCACAACTGGCAGGACTTGCCACGATTCCCGCCTATATACGCACAGCGGACGACGAGAACGTGATGGAAATGGCACTCATTGAAAACATCCAGCGCGAAGACCTCAACTCACTGGAAATAGCCCTGGCTTACCAACACCTGATAGAACAATACGGCCTGACACAAGAGCGACTCAGCGAACGGGTAGGGAAGAAACGGACAACCATCGCCAACTACCTGCGCTTGCTGAAACTACCCGCCCCCATACAAGTAGCTCTGCAAAACAAGGAAATCGATATGGGACACGCACGCGCACTGCTCACACTTGACAACCCCACCCTGCAAATCCGCATTTTCGAAGAAGCCATACGCGAAGGATACTCCGTACGCAAGGTGGAACAGATGGTGAAGGCTCTCAGCGAAGGAGAAACCGTCAAAAGCGGAAACAAGAAGATAACCCCTAAAGGCAACAGACTGCCCGAAGAATATAACCTGCTGAAGCGCCATCTCTCGGAATTTTTCAGCAGTAAAGTGCAACTCACGTGTTCGGAAAAGGGAAAGGGGAAAATCAGCATCCCTTTCAATAACGAAGAAGACCTGGAGCGCATAGTGGGAATACTCGACCAACTGAAATAACAACCAACGAACAAAGAAAGGCATATGTTGAAACAGAACCGACAGATACCTTATTATATTATAACCGCACTGGTTTGCTTCATCCTACAGATGGAAGCACTCCCCGCCATGGCCCAACAAAAAGAACAAGAGCCTGTAAAAGAATTGCCTAAAGCCTTACAAAGAAGGCAAAGGGCACGCATCAGCCAAAAACAACTGGTTCCTGCCAACCAAACAGATTCGTTGATCAGCCAACAACCGACTGAGCCGGAATCGGGCACACAAGCATCAGCCGACGCCATCACCTCCGACAGCATTGCAAGGATGAACGCTGAAAACATACAAGAGACGGAAGCACCGGTGGACACTGCCCTGCTCATCCAAAATATACCACCCATAGAACCTACGAACCGATTCGAAAACAAAAAAGTGTTCGTGCCCGATCCGGCAAAAGCCACTTGGCTGGCTGTCATCTTCCCCGGAGGAGGACAAATCTACAACCGGAAATACTGGAAACTGCCCATCGTCTATGGCGGATTCGTAGGGTGTGCCTATGCCCTCACATGGAACGGACAAATGTACGACGACTATTCACAAGCCTACCTCGACATCATGGACGACAATCCAAACACCGACAGCTACCTCGACCTGCTTCCTCCGGGATACAATGTAGAAGCGAACATGGACTACCTCAAAAAGGTAATCAAACGAAAAAAAGATTCGTACAGAAGATACCGAGACCTGAGCATCTTCTGCTTCATCGGTGTCTATATCGTATCCATCATAGATGCCTACGTAGATGCCGAACTGGCCAACTTCGACATCAGCAAAGACCTGAGTATGAAAATGTACCCTACCGTAATCAACAACAACGAACTTGACCTGAAACAAGGTAACTCCTACGGAGTGAAGTGCAGCCTGAATTTCTGAACCAACCCTATTGAACCCCTTCACTTTACCAAACATATATATAGAATGAAAAAAATCATCACACTGATAACTGTCCTACTGACTAACACTGCCTGCCTTCACATACAAGCCGAAACGACAGGAGACAGCCTCATCGTACATAACGTAAGCACAGGAAAAGATGAAATATTCGACATTCCAATGGGCTTGAGCAATGAATTCGATTCACTCCTCTACAATTGGCATGCCAAAAATCTGCTCACCTTGCCTGACGGGAATTGCGAAACAAGAAACGAAAATCCCAGTTTCAGTGACTCTGTCTATGCCGACCGGCTTGCACGCATACCTTCCGTAATGGAGATGCCTTACAACGATGTCGTACGCAAATTCATCGACCTTTATGCCGAAAAGCTGCGCAGCCGGGTGTCGTATATGCTCGGAGCGGCCAATTTCTATATTCCACTCTTCGAAGAGGCATTGGATGCTTACGGATTGCCCGACGAACTGAAATACCTGCCCGTCATCGAATCAGCACTCAACCCCTCAGCCGTATCACGAGCGGGAGCTTCCGGCCTTTGGCAATTTATGTTAAAGACAGGGAAAATCTACAATTTACGCTCGAACAGCCTCATTGACGAACGAAGAGACCCCATCAAATCTACCTATGCGGCCGCACGCTATCTGAAAGAGTTATATGGAATCTATGGAGATTGGAATCTAGTCATAGCCGCTTACAACTGCGGACCTGGAAACATCAACAAAGCTATACGGCGAGCAGATGGGACTACCGATTATTGGAAAATCTATAACTACCTGCCACGGGAGACAAGAGGATACGTACCTTCGTTTATCGCTGCCAACTACATAATGAACTACTACTGCGAACACAACATCTGCCCGATGGAAGCACAACTGCCTGCGGCTACGGACACTCTGCATATCAACCGCGACCTGCATTTCCAACAAATAGCAGATTTGTGCGATGTAGATATGGAAGAACTGCGTGCACTCAACCCACAATACAAACAGGACATCATACCGGGAAACAGTTTCAGTTGCACATTGAGACTACCCCAAAAAGCCATCAGCACATTCATCGACGTGGAAGACACTATCTACATACACCGTGAGAAAGAACTCTTCAAAAAACGTCGCTACGTCAATGTGGAAGAAGAGAACATTGGCAAGAAATCCACTTCTGGCAAAGCAACCTACCACACCATCAGGAAGGGAGAGACACTGTCAACCATTGCGAGAAAATATGGTACGACTGTGAACAAGATAAAATCTCTCAATGGATTAAGGAACAACAACATCAGAGCTGGGAAGAAACTTCGCGTACGATAATCGGAGAACAAGCAGCACCTCACCACAAAAGACAAAAGCACTATGGAAGAAGATTATAATAAAAAAGAAATGGAAGAGGAAGTGATGATTAATGAAGCTTTCAAAACACTGATAGAAAGCTATCTGGCTTCAAAACACCGGAAAAAAGTCGAACTCATCACTAAAGCATTCAATTTCGCCAAACAGGCACACAAAGGGGTACGCCGGCGTTCAGGCGAGCCCTACATCATGCACCCTATAGCTGTCGCACAAATAGTCTGTCAGGAAATCGGACTTGGTTCGACCTCCATCTGCTCGGCGCTACTGCACGATGTGGTGGAAGACACCGACTACACGGTAGAAGACATTTCCAACATCTTCGGTCCTAAAATAGCACAGATTGTCGATGGACTCACCAAAATATCCGGTGGCATCTTCGGCGACCGTGCTTCAAGCCAAGCAGAAAATTTCAAGAAACTGTTGCTCACCATGTCGGAAGACATACGGGTGATACTCATCAAGATAGCCGACCGTCTGCACAATATGCGGACATTGGGATCAATGCTTCCCAACAAGCAGTATAAGATAGCTGGAGAAACCCTATATATCTATGCCCCATTGGCCAACAGATTAGGGCTGAACAAGATAAAGACAGAACTTGAAGACCTCAGTTTCAAGTATGAACACCCTGATACCTACAAAGAGATAGCAGACAAGCTGCAAGCTACCCAACTGGAGAGAAGAAATGTATTCGAAGACTTCATTGCCCCCATCAAGCAACGGCTCGACGAAATGGGGTTCGTTTACCGCATAGAAGACCGCATCAAGACACCATACTCCATCTGGAACAAAATGCAGAACAAGCATGTGGCCTTCGAGGACATCTACGACATACTGGCCGTAAGAATCATCTTTACCCCTCTGAAAAAGGAGGAAGAGCTGAATGAATGCTTCGACATCTACATATCCCTATGCAAACTCTACAAGTCGCATCCCGACCGCTTGCGCGACTGGGTGAGCCACCCGAAAGCCAATGGCTACCAAGCCTTGCACGTGACGCTGATGAGTGCACAAGGCGAATGGATAGAGGTGCAAATACGCAGCGAACGGATGAACGATGTGGCCGAACACGGATTTGCCGCACACTGGAAGTACAAGGAAGGAGGAGGAAGCGAAGACGAAGGCGAACTCGACAAATGGCTGCACACCATCAAGGAAATTCTTGATGACCCGCAGCCGGACGCCATGGACTTCCTCGACACCATCAAACTCAACCTCTTCGCATCGGAAATTTTTGTGTTCACACCAAAAGGTGAAATCAAGACCATGCCACAAAACAGCACGGCCCTCGATTTCGCCTTCAGCATTCACACCTTCCTCGGAAGCCATTGCATCGGAGCCAAGGTAAACCACAAGCTGGTCCCCCTCAGCCATCCCCTACAAAGTGGCGACCAGGTAGAAATCATCACCTCCAAGAGCCAACACGTCACCAACGCATGGCTCAACTATGCCACCACGGCCAAGGCACGTACCAAAATCATGGCCATTCTGCGCAAGGAGCAACGCACGGCACAAAAAGAGGGAGAAGAGATACTGAACTCCTTCTTGGAAAAAGCCGACATGGATGCCTCGACTACCAATGTAGAGAAACTGTGCAAAATACATGAGTTGGCATCAAGAGAAGAATTGTTAGCCGCCATCGGAAACAAAAAGGTCATCTTAGGCAATGCTGACCTCGATGCTCTCAAGGAAAAGACCTCTTCGCCCAACAATTGGAAGAAATATCTCTTCCGCTTTGGCGGACTCAACAACAAGAAGGAGAAAAAAGAGAAAGACCACACACTGGTGCCCACCGTCAATCCCAAAGAAATCGACCGGAAAAAGCCTTTGGAACTGACAGAAGACTCCATCCGTCACAATTATGTCATTGCCGACTGCTGCAGCCCGATTCCCGGTGATGATGTGCTGGGATTCATTGACGAAAAAAACCGCATCATCATCCACAAGCGTCAATGCCCCGTGGCCGCACGCCTGAAAAGCAGTTTCGGAAACCGCATATTGGCAGCCGAATGGAACACGAAGAAGACTCTCTACTTCCCCGTAAGCCTCAAACTGACAGGCATCGACGGAGTAGGCGTACTCAATGCCATCACCGAAATCATCTCCAGACAGATGAATGTCAATATCCACCGACTCTCATTCGAGACGAACGACGGCATATTCGAAGGGAACATACAGCTCAATGTACACGATGTGGAGGACGTTACCACCATCTGCAACAACCTCAAGAAGATAGAAAAAATCAATACAGTCACACGCGTTGACCGATAAATGAAGAATCTGAACAACCGCCCGTTTTGGCTGACATTGTGTGTCGTCCTCATACTCTTCGGGATGTATTATCTCCCGACCGGCAGTATCGGAGAGAAACAACTCCGGCGCATAGACATTCTGGCCGACTTGCGTCCCGACGAAGCCACCGAAGAGGACAGTTTGTCTGCGGACACGCTTTTCACTGTCCCCATCCAAAAACCTGAATTTGTGGACACTTGCAAAACAGGAATCACCTGTATCGAAGACTATGCAGACTCCACCGCGCGGGGCATGACACCCTTCTATGAAGCATTGGCCGGACACGACACCCTGCCGCGCCCCGTGAGGATAGCCTATTTCGGTGATTCCTTTATCGAGGGAGACATCCTCACCTCCGACTTCCGCGCACTGATGCAGGAACATTTCGGAGGCAAGGGAGCCGGATTCATCGACATCACCTCACAGACCTACGGTTTCCGCCCCACCGTCGGCCATGCGTTCAGCGGATGGGAGAGTCACCAATATACCGACTCTACCGGATTCGACCGCGACAAACAGGGCATCAGCCAACGCTACTTTATCCCTCAAGGCACGGCTTACGTGGAGTTGTCGGGAAAACCTGACTACCTGACACATCTCGACACCTGCGGAGTGAGCACTCTCTTTTGCCTGCAGACCGACACTGTTGCCACGCTATTGACCACACTCATTAACAGAAAAAAGGCCGGCCAACACATCGTCAAGCCATCGCCAGCCGTGCAAGCCGTCCGCGTGGAAGGCAACATCGGACGCATCCGATGGACCATCCCTTCATCTCCACACGCCTTGTACTACGGAATAGCCATGGATGCTCCGACAGGTATCAGTGTAGATAATTTCAGCCTCAGAGGTAGCGGAGGCATCTCTTTGCAGAGCATCCCGAAGCATCACCTGCGCCAGTTCAATGCCGTGCGTCCCTACGATCTCATCGTGTTGCAATATGGACTCAATGTAGCCACCAAGCGGGGGAAGAACTACGATGGCTACCTCCAAGGGATGAAGCAGGTCATCAGCCACTTGAAAGAGTGTTTTCCCCAAGCAGGCATCCTCATCATCGGGGTGGGAGACCGCGCCTATAAGGACGAAAGCGGCGAACTGCACACCATGCCCGGAGTGAAGAACCTGGTACGCTACCAGCAACGCCTTGCTGCCGAGAGTCGCGTAGCCTTTTGGAATCTGTACACTGCCATGGGAGGCGAGGGGAGTATGCCCCGTCTGGTGGAAGCCAAGCCCCAAATGGCCAACTACGACTACACCCACATAAACTTCAAGGGAGGCTGCCATCTGGCACAAATCCTCTACGAGACAATGGTGTACGGATTTGAACAATATAAAAAAAGAAAAAGCTATGAATCAGCAGAATAAAAAGAACCTACGGAATAGGATATACCTCGCTCTTTGGACTGTGTGTACGGCTGTTCTTGCCCCTGCACAGGACCTGCTCCCTCCACGCATGAAAGCCGAGCAAAGAGCCTGTACATTACCTGAATACACCTCACGGGGCAACATCCCGGTGCGTCCGGTCAGTGTGGGCAGTGCCATGCCCGACACATTCAGAGACACTCTGCCCAACCACCTGACACGCGGTGAAAAGCTTTACCCTTTCTTCGAACGTCTGATGCGCAACGATGTACCTGTGCGGGTAGTACACCTTGGCGATTCCCACGTGCGTGGCCATGTTTTCACCATTGAGACACGCCATCGGCTCGAGCAAGCATGGGGGGCAGAAGCCGTCATGCCCGACTCGGTCACCTACCGTACTTCAGCATTGGCCGTAGAGACAGGACGTCCCGGGCTTGTCTATCACACAATGGGCATCAACGGAGCCACCACCTCACACTTCATGCCCACGGAAAAGCTCGATGCCATTGCCGCCCTGCATCCCGACCTCATCATCCTCTCCTTCGGCACAAACGAAAGCCACGGGCGACGCTATGATGAATCGGATCATTTGTTGCAGCTCGACAGCATACTTCACAGGTTGCGCACCCGCTGTCCACAGGCTGAAGTGATGCTCACCACACCTCCCGGCTCGTATATCCGCCAACGGAGAAGAGGACCAAGAGTCATCAATGCGTTGACCCCGCGCGTAGTGGAAACCCTCCAGCACTTTGCCGCCGAGCACCAATTGCCCTTGTGGGACATGTACAACATCGTAGGCGGAAAAAAGCATGCTTGCCTCAACTGGACAAATGGAAAATTCATGCAACGCGACCGCGTGCACTATACCCATGGAGGCTACCTGCTGCAGGGCGACCTGCTGGCCGAAGCCATCCTGAAATCATTCAACGACTATGTGGCAGACAGACTGGAGTAAGTTCACCGACCTGTTGGCTTATCATGCCGACAGCCCGCTCATTTTCAGCAGCGGCCTCTTCCTGTTCCTCTTCCTGGGGTTCAGCCTTGTCTATGCCCTGTTGCAACGGAAGGAGACGGCACGCCTCTTTTTTGTCGTGCTTTTCTCCTACTATTTCTACTACAAGAGCAGTGGCACCTATTTCTTCCTTCTGGCCGTCGTCACCTGCACCGACTTCCTGATAGCCCGCCGCATGGCACGCACCGAGTCGCCCGCTGCACGCAAGGGCTTGCTCTGGACGAGCCTTGCCATCAACCTCGGACTGCTCTGCTACTTCAAGTACACCAATTTCTTCTACGAAATGCTGGCCCCCCTGTGGCAGGGCTCCTTCCAACCGCTCGACATCTTCCTGCCCGTAGGCATCTCTTTCTTCACCTTCCAGTCGCTCAGCTACACGATAGATGTCTATCGCCGCCAGCTGCAGCCGCTCGACAGACTGCTCGACTATGCTTTCTTCGTCTCCTTCTTCCCCCAGCTGGTGGCAGGTCCCATTGTGCGTGCGCGCGACTTCATCCCACAGATACGCCGCCCGCTGCACGTCACATCGGAGATGTTCGGTCGGGGCATCTTCCTCATCGTCAGCGGCCTCTTCAAGAAAGCCGTCATCTCCGACTACATCAGTGTCAATTTCGTCGAGCGCATCTTCGACAACCCCTCGCTCTACAGCGGTGTAGAGAACCTCATGGGGGTCTATGGCTATGCCCTCCAGATCTATTGCGACTTCTCCGGCTACAGCGACATGGCCATCGGCCTTGCCCTGCTGCTCGGGTTTCATTTCCCGACCAACTTCGACTCTCCCTACAAGTCGTTGTCCGTCACCGAGTTTTGGCGGCGTTGGCACATCAGCCTCTCATCGTGGCTGCGCGACTACCTATACATCTCTTTGGGCGGCAACCGCCGGGGCAAAATCCGCACCTATGCCAACCTCATCATCACCATGCTGCTGGGCGGCTTGTGGCACGGCGCTTCGTGGAACTTCGTCGTATGGGGCGGCCTCCACGGCATCGCCCTCGCCATCCACAAGCTATGGAGCCGCACACTGCTTCCCTCCTTAGGTTTCGAAGCAGCAGATGTGCGCCAGTTCTTCTCACGGCTGCCCATGCGCCTGTGCCGGCTGGTTCCCTGGTTGCTCACTTTCCATTTCGTCTGTTTCTGCTGGATATTCTTCCGCAATGCCACCTTCGAGGCATCATGGACGATGACAGACCGTATCTTCAACCACTTCACTCCCGAGGTGTTTCTCCAACTGGTGTCAGGCTATTGGGAGGTGTTCGCCCTCATGGCGCTCGGCTACCTGCTCCATTTCCTGCCTGACAGTTGCCAGCAGTGGTGCGAGCGTAAGGTCACCCGTATGCCGCTCGTACTACAAGCTCTGCTCATCGTGGTGGTGGTCTATATCGTCATTCAAGTGAAGAGCAGTGACATCCAGCCGTTCATCTATTTCCAATTCTAATTGACCACAGACTCTTTCATCCATGGCAAATCCCTATTTCCGCTTCAAGCAGTTCACCGTGTGGCACGACCGTTGTGCCATGAAGGTTGGCACCGATGCCGTATTGCTGGGAAGTTGGATGCAAGTAGCCAATGCCCGACGCCTGCTCGACATCGGCACCGGTTGCGGACTGATAGCCCTGATGGCCGCCCAGCGTTGCCTCGAAGGGCAGGTGAGTGCTGTAGAGCTCGACCCCGATGCCGCATTGCAAGCTCAGGAGAACATCAGCCGCTCGCCCTGGAGCGACCGCATCAGCGTGGTGTGTACCGACATCCGCACCTTCCATGCCGATGAGCCTTACGATGTCATCTTCTCCAATCCGCCCTATTTCGTCAGTTCGTTGAAGTGCCCCGACTCCAAACGCCGGACGGCCCGGCACACCGACACACTCGACTTCGACACACTGATGGGCAAAGCCGCTTCGCTGCTCTCTCCGTGCGGAGAGTTTTCGTTGGTAGTCCCCACCGAAGCAGTCCCTTCGTTGATGGCCTCTGCCACTTCACATCTGCTCCATCTGTCGCGCCACACACTCGTCTGCACCAAGCCGGGAGCCAAAGCCAAGCGCACCCTGCTGGCCTTCCGCAAAGAGATGCCTGCTGAAGCAGTCACCCCCGACACCCTGCTCATCGAGCAGTCGCCGGGCCGATACAGCAACGAATTCCAACGGATGGTGAGGGATTTCTATTTGGACAAGTAAGTTGTTTGGGTTAGCTAAATTTGTTTCCCCGTCGGAAACGCTTGTTTCCTCCCTTGGAAACTGCAATTTCCGCGTCAGGGAATTGGCGTTTCCATGCTTGGAAACCAAAGTTTCCAAGGGAGGAAACAAGCGTTTCCAGCATAGAGAAACTCAAAAGCTCTGAATATCAATGTTTTACTTATATATCCGATTTGAAAAATAACGCAAGGTTACAGGACAAGAATGTAAAAATAAATGTACAGCTCAGCCCGCGAACCGGACAAACACACGGGACGCGGGCGGAGCTTGTTCTATATAATATCACTTGCGCAACTTCCGCAACAAGTCGCGGTTGAGCACGAGCAAGCGGCGGTTGCGTGCGGCAATGTCTTCCACAAAGGCATTGCTGAGGGGTTTCAGGTCGTTGAAGGTATCGATGATGTTCTGCATGATGGCATTTCCCAAGGTGAGGACACCCTTCTCCTCCAGTTCGCCGATGACCACTTTCAGTCCGCTCGGGATGATTTCTACGGTGAGTGTGGCATCAGCCATCACAGGGTCGCCGTCGTAATGCATCACTCCGGGCTGCTTGCGGTGGATGGTGATTTTCTTGGAGCGGAAAGTCTTGATTTTGCTGTTTTGGTCAATCGTCCCGTTGAACATCTGGAAGGAGAGGGCAGGGGCATCGAGCACAGTGAAAGGCTCCATGATGGTGATGTCCATCAGGCCGTCGCAGAGCGAAGCCTTGGGGGCAATGTAGAAGTTGTTGCCGTATTGCGAGGCGTTGGCACAGGTGATAAGGAAGGCCTTGTAGCACATGGTGCCGTCTTCATTCTCAATCTCGTAAGTCTCCGGCTCGTAGCTGAGCCCGGCCTGCACGGTATTTTCGATGTAGGTGGCCAGTCCGCGCTTGCCTGCTTGGGCAAACTTCATGCTGATGTAGGCATCGAAGCCCACACCGCAGGTGCAGAAGTAGGGGATGCCATTGACTTTCCCATAGTCGATGTGCTCCGTCACTCCACGGTTGAGCACATCAATAGCTTTCCGCACATCCATAGGGATGTGCAGGTGGCGGGCAAGTCCGTTGCCGGAGCCACAGGGGATGATGCCCAGTGCCGTGCCGGTGTGCACCAGCGAGCGTGCCGTCTCATTGATGGTGCCGTCGCCCCCCACAGCCACCACCAGATCGATGCCCGATGCGGCAGCCTCAGCAGCAATCTCGGTAGCATGGCCGGCATGTTCGGTGGGGACTATCCGGAAATCGTACTTCTCCGCATCCACATACCGCTTGATTTTCTGCACCACGCCTTTCTTGCTTTGGGTACCCGAAATGGGGTTGACAATGAATATTGCACTCTTCTTTTTATCCATCCGACACTACAAGAATTTTCTTTTCCGAAGCAAAGATAAGAATTTCTTTCAGAAAACACCCTCTCTTTGGAAATGTTTTATCCATAACTCTCATTTTTTTCTTGCAAACAAAGGCTATTCGGATAAATATTACTATCTTTGCAGCCTATTTTGACGTATTGGCTGATTCCTTATATATATAATAAGGTGTCGGGAAACATAAAAATTATAAAAAGTGTATGGAGCAGGTGTGAGCCTGCAAAAAACAGAAATATGGGAATATTAAAAGAAAGATTGGCGAAATACACCCTGCCGCAAGAATATATGGCGCAAGGTGTATATCCTTACTTCCGGACAATCAACAGCCATCAGGACACAGAGGTGGAAATGGACGGCAAACGAGTGCTGATGTTCGGTTCGAATGCTTATCTGGGGCTGACCTATGACAGACGCATCATGGATGCGGCCATCGCAGCCACAGAGAAATACGGTACGGGGTGTGCAGGTTCGCGTTTCCTCAACGGAACGTTGGACATACACGTACAGTTGGAAAAGGATCTGGCCGAATTTGTGGGCAAGGATGAATCCTTGTGCTTCTCTACCGGCTTCACGGTAAACGAAGGCATCATCCCCGCCTTGGTAGGGCGCAACGACTACATCATCTGCGACGACCGCGACCATGCCTCTATCGTGGACGGACGTCGGCTGTCGGCTGCCACCCAGTTGAAGTATAAGCACAACGACATGGAGGACTTGGAAAAGAAACTCCAAAAGTGCGAGCCGGACGCTGTGAAGCTCATCGTGGTGGACGGTGTGTTCTCCATGGAGGGAGACTTGGCCAACCTGCCGGAGATTGTCCGCCTGAAGAAGAAATACAACGCCAGCATCTACGTTGATGAAGCCCACGGACTGGGAGTGTTCGGACGTCAGGGACGCGGTGTGTGCGACCACTTCGGGGTGACCGAGGACATTGACCTCATCATGGGCACGTTCAGCAAGTCGCTGGCCAGCATCGGCGGATTCGTAGCCGGAGACAAGGAAGTAATCAACTGGCTGCGCCACAACGCACGCTCATACATCTTTCAGGCAAGCAGCACCCCGGCAGCTACGGCATCAGCCATCGAGGCTCTGAAAATACTGAAAAGCGAACCGGAGCGCATCGAAGCCTTATGGAACATCACCAACTATGCCTTGAAGGCTTTCCGCGAAGCTGGGTTTGAAATCGGCGAGACGGAATCACCCATCATCCCCCTCTACGTGCGCGATGCCGAAAAAACGTTCATCGTCACGAAGCTGGCTTTCGACGAGGGCATCTTCATCAACCCCGTCATCCCGCCCGCTTGTGCCCCCGACGACACACTGGTGCGTGTAGCCCTCATGGCCACCCACACCAAGGAGCAGGTGGACTATGCGGTGGAAAAACTGACCAAATGCTTCAAGCAATTGGGAATATTGAAATAAAAAAATGTCTTAAATGCTTTTATGCAAAGAGGGTGACAGCCTGTGAAGGGTCGTCGCCCTTTTTTTCAAAAAAACATCCCTCTAAAAAACTTCATACCCATCTATGGCTGAAATCATCGAAATCTCATCACTCGCACACCCGGGTGTAGAAGTGTTCGGCACCCTGACTGAAGCCCAGCTGCGCAACCGGATAGAACCGGATAAGGGTATCTTCATCGCCGAAAGCCCCAAAGTGATTCATGTGGCACTGAATGCCGGCTACACACCGGTAGCTCTCTTGTGCGAACGGAAACACATCAGTGGAGATGCAGCATCCATCATCAGCCGGTGTGGAGACATCCCCGTCTATACGGGCGAGCGCGAAGTGCTCGCTTCACTCACCGGCTACACCCTGACGCGCGGAGTGCTTTGTGCCATGCGCCGGCCAACTCCCCGAAGGGTGGAGGAGGTGTGTACCCGTGCACGACGCATCGTGGTGATAGACGGGGTGGTAGATACGACCAATATCGGAGCCATCTTCCGCTCGGCTGCAGCCCTCGGAGTGGACGCCGTGCTGCTGACTCCCACATCATGCGACCCACTGAACCGGCGTGCCGTACGGGTGTCTATGGGCAGTGTCTTCCTGGTGCCTTGGACATGGATAGAGAAGCCTGTCTGCGAACTGCACACGTTGGGTTTCCGCACTGCCGCCATGGCCCTGACGGACAACTCGGTGTCCATCGACCATCCGGCTTTGCGCGAAGAACCACGGCTGGCCATCATCATGGGCACAGAAGGCGACGGACTGGCTCCACAGGTGATAGCCGAGGCCGACTATGTGGTGCGCATCCCCATGGCGCATCAGGTGGATTCGCTCAATGTGGCCGCTGCTGCCTCCGTGGCCTTTTGGGAGCTTAGAGCGAGGTAAACGTATCTTATTCTTCCAAGACTTTCTCCAGCCGTTCTCCGGCATGCCTGATCATGTCCGGTGTGCCGCTCCCGTCAGACACATACCTCACCACCATATCGGCATAGTCGATGGCTTCCGTCAGTGCAGGAGTGGGATAAGTGGCGGCCGACCGACGTGCCTTTTTCAAAAGGGCAAGCAGAGGTTCAAGCTCGCCAAGCTCGGCCAGATTGCCCGGACGCATGGTGTTGACAGCCGCATTGAGCGAGGCGGTAATGGCATTTATTTCGTCTGCCGTAGCCGACTCATCGGCACTGAGTACTTTTGCCTGAACCAGTACTGTCATCAGATTCTCATACCCGCGTGGAGCCCATGGAGCATATTCAGGCACCTTCACTTCCAATGCCAGCCAAGCCTCTTGTGCCTGCCGGCGCTCTTCGGCCACTCGGATAAGTTCGCCCAAAGCCTGTTTGTCGGCCTGCTGCAACGATTCAGACTCATGCACATCGTCTGTCAGACGGATGCGCAAATAGTGTGTGGAGTTGCGGTCGGCATAGTAGTCGGGCACAAAAGTGCGGTCGCCCAAAGTGAGCGTATAGAGGTTGCCGTGTGTGCCCTCCTCCTGTGTCGGGGCA
The DNA here is from genome assembly GCA_964614555.1 of uncultured Bacteroides sp. Classification (GTDB taxonomy): domain Bacteria; phylum Bacteroidota; class Bacteroidia; order Bacteroidales; family Bacteroidaceae; genus Phocaeicola_A. Next base: position 6,278 of record CAZTPB010000002.1, on the reverse strand, counting down.
TTGGCTTTGACGGCTTTCAGTTGTGAATCGATGCAGATGTCTCCATCCTTCCAGTGCTCTATCCCTGTGGCAGCCATGGCCAGCGGGCCATACATCAGGGTGCCTGTCCATGCCGGAGGAAAAGCCGTGGCGGTCTCTCCGGGAGCCGTGGCGGCCGTCTCCATCTTGTCGGGGCCATAGTAAATATGCTTGGTGAAAGGCATAGTCACCTCCACCACATCGCCCTTCTTCCATTTGCGCGAGGGAATCTCCACGTAGCTCGACGGGCGGTAATGCGCAGCGATGGATTCTCCGTTCAGTTTCACGTCAAACCCTCCGACTGCCCAGTAGGGCACGCGCAATTTCATGGCAAAGCGGGCTTTCCCTTCGGTGATGCGGATGGTTGAGCGTTCGGCCGGCCAACGGCACTCTTGCTGAATTCTTATCCCCTTCTCCTCCCACGTGGCAGTGGTGGGCAGATAGAGAGCCACCCACAGGGTCTGCTTCGAAATGAAATAGGCCGCTTCCTGATATTTCACATGACTCTCCGACCCCGTGCCTCCGCAACACGACTCTTGCGGAGTGCGGTTTCCCCACGGTTTGGAGGCATTGAGGCCCACGGCATAGTGGTAGGTGGTCAGGTAGTGCGTAGGGTGTAGCGAACCCACAATCTGATTGTAGAGCACCCGCTCGTAATAGTCCATATAGGCAGCATTGTCGGGTTCGAAGCAGTTCAGGTCCTTGGTCAGTTTGGCCAAGTTGTAGGCACAGCAGGTTTCATTTAAGGTAGGATTAGGGCAAAGCGTGCCATTGTGGTCGGCCGTCACATTGGTGTTCATGCTCAATACCTGTGTGTAAGGCTGGCGGAACATCTCCCCATTGCCCACGCCACCGGTGGAGTAGGCATAACGGCCTTGAATCATCTGCCAGAAGTTCAATGCCAGATTGTAGTAGTAGGGGTTCCCGTTTCCCCGATAGCTCCGTAGGGCACTCGTTATCTTGGGGATGTGCTGGTTGGCGTGGCGTGTGCGGATGTCGTCGATGTTCTTTGACAGAGGGTCAAAGAAAGCCGGGCTGTCGAAAAACGAGGCGGCCTCCAGCAGTTTCTTCCTCTCTGCCTTGTCCTTCACCATCTCCGAGAGGCGCGAGAGCGATTCGCCCGTGCCACCATCTTCACCGGCAATGTACATGTTCCACATCTCATAGCGGTTGCCGGGCCTGGCTCTCCGCTCCTCGCGCGTACCTTCTATATTTATGTGCGTGCGATGGTGCAGGCGGTTCCATATCCACAAGCCCATGTCCTTGGCAATGAGCAGGGCCTTGTCGGCAATCTCCTTGTCATCCACGTAGGTGGCAATGTCGATAAGTCCCGCCAGCTGTTTGTGGATGGAGTAGTAAGGCGCCCACACCCAGTCGCTGTTGTTGTAGGGGCGGTACATTTCGATGAGTGCCGCGTGGTGGGCAGGGATGGCGTTCAGGTAGCCGTAGCCGTATTCCGCATATTCTTTTTTGTGTTGGTCAAAAGCCTCCCACGTGCCCTTCATCGTGCGCAGCTCCTCCTCGGGGGCAAAGTCGCGTGCCTCCCAGTATCGGCCAAGCGAATCATTCCATACGAACGTGCGCTCCTGACACATGCGCAGTTCGTTCACCATGCGGGCGATGCGGCTACGCAAAGAGTCCTTCAAAGTGGTATCTGCCGAACTGGCAAAGGCAAAAGCCAATGCAGACATATAGTGTCCCGAGCCGTGTCCCTTCAACTTGGTGGTGGGTGAGTCCCATCCGTCAGAAGGGGTGTATCCTTCTGTGGGCAGGCCGTATGTGTCGCGGTAGTTGTAGAGTTGCTGGCTCACGTCCCAACTGAGAATGGTGCGTATGGCCAGGTTGCGGTTGCTTGTCAGGCGGTTGTCTCCCTCCACTGCCACCTTGTCCAGTGGGAGAGGCTCAGCCACCGGACGAGGGGCAGGCACATCATACGCCTCTTTCACGACGACGACGTCTGCCTCTACCGGATAGCCTTCAGGAGATGCTCCATCCCCAACGACAAACCCGCCGATGCCATACCGCTTCCCTACGGGATAAAGGCTGTCATTGGCCATCTCCTGTTCTATAGCCAATGCGCTGTTAGTCCAACGTACTTGCCTCCATTCACCGGCACCATCACTATAAGTCACCCATATGCGATGGGGCAAACGAGGAACCGTACCGACGGGCGACTTGACCTCTACCGGCTCCGTCTTTACGATGATTCTTTCCTGTGCGGCAACTTCCAATACAAACGAAAGCCCGATGCCCGCACATAACATACAACAAATTATTTCCTTTTTCATGTTCCTTTTCTGAATGGTATTTCTTGCGGCAAATATAGCCAAAATATTCCTTCTGGCAAACATTTTCTCTCTCCACTTGTTATATCGCCGACATTTCAATGAACAAACTTCATTAGCAACAAACAATATGGACAGAACAAGCATCAACCGTAACGCACAGCTCTTGCGCAGCATCATGGGATACAACCGCGAATGGACATACTCCGAACTGAAAGCCGCCACACACCTGCCTGACCATGACCTCAATGCCGCCATCGGATGGCTCGCCCACGAGGGAAGCATCTGCTTCGGAAGCCATTGCGGAGAAAGCAACGTATCTTTGGGAATGAACCTCTATATAGGATAGACGCGACTTCATCCCTGCGTACATCCGCCCCATACAAAAAAAGATTCGCAGAATAGGGGTGACAGACATCCTGAACGTTAATGCGAGTTAATGCACGCTAAGAAAACTTGGTGGAGCAGACAAAAAGCTGTACCTTCGCAAAACTTTTTATCAGTGAAAAAGAATACGAATGCTACAGATTGAAGGTTTGGAGGTGCGCTTTGGACAGACGACACTTTTCAGCAATCTGAATCTCCATGCAAAACGCGGAGAACTGATTTGCCTCACCGGCCGCTCGGGATGCGGGAAAACCACATTGCTGAAGGCCGTGATGGGATTGGTGGCTCCCTCCAAAGGAACCATTGCTGTGGACAACATCATACTGACACCGCAATCAGCCCCCCTCATCCGACAAAAGACCGCATGGATGCCACAAGGACTCTCGCTCCCCACAGAGCGGGTGACCGAAATGGTGCGCCTGCCCTTCGACCTGAAAGCCAATAGGGATGCAGGTTTTTCTGAAGAAAAGCTGCTCGCCCACTTCGATGAACTGGGTCTCGAAAAGGGAATACTGGACAAACGTATGCACGAAATATCAGGCGGCCAACGGCAACGGATCCTACTGGCCATCACGGCCATGCAAGAGAGGCCGCTAACCATCATCGATGAGCCGACATCGGCACTCGACCAAAGGTCGAGCAGAAGGGTGCTGCAATTCGTACAACGCTTGACAAGCGAAGGTAAAACGGTAGTGGCCGTGTCACACGACACTGCATTCATGGATGGATGCAGAAGGGTAGTCACACTGGAAGACACGTTCCAATGATATTCAAGGTATATCTGCATATTCCAATTTAAAAGCAACAACTATGGAAACCACCATCGACATCAGCTATTGGGGATTGGTCATCGGCATACTGCTGCTGCTCGTGCCCATCTACTTCTTCTACCGCTTCAAGACCGGGTTGGTGAAGGCTACACTGACGGGGGCCTTACGCATGGTGGTGCAGCTGTTTCTCATCGGCATGTACCTGAAATACCTTTTTCTATGGGACAATCCCTGGGTGAATTTCCTATGGGTATTCATCATGGTGTGCGTAGCCTCTGAAACAGCTTTGGCCCGTACACAATTGAAACGCAACATACTGATGATTCCCATTGCCATCGGTTTCCTTGCTTCTGCCATACTGGTAGGACTGTATTTCTTGGGAGTGGTGCTCCAAGCCGACAACATCTTCGGGACACAATACATGATTCCTATCTTCGGCATCCTGATGGGCAATATGCTGTCGAGCAACGTCATAGCCCTGAACACGTTCTACACCAACCTGATGCGCGAACAACAACTCTACTATTACCTGTTGGGCAACGGGGCCACCCGGCACGAAGCCACCGCCCCCTTCGTACGCGAAGCCATCATCAAAGCATTCAGCCCAGCCATAGCCAATATGGCCGTGATGGGGCTCGTGGCGCTACCGGGCACCATGATAGGACAGATACTGGGAGGCTCGTCGCCAAACGTAGCCATCAAATACCAGATGATGATTATCGTCATCACCGTCACGGCATCTATCCTTTCGCTGATGATTACCCTACGGCTATCCTTCCGCAAGACCTTCGACGCCTACGGATGCATCCAAAAAGTGTTCAAAGAATAGCCCCAAATACTGAAAATTCAAAGCCACACACATCATTTTTATGCATAAAAAAGCGTAATACAAAGAAAAATGAGTATCTTTGCACCTGAATTCTCATGTGTTTACAACAATGAAGATTAAGGAAATAGTGTGTGCCCTTGAACGATTCGCGCCACTGCCTTTGCAAGACGGATGGGACAATGCCGGCCTGCAAGTAGGACTGACAGAGGCGGAAGTTACAGGGGCATTGTTGTGTCTGGACGTGACTGAGGCCGTAGTAGATGAAGCGATAACGTCGGGATACAACCTCATCGTGTCGCACCATCCGCTCATCTTCAGCGGGTTGAAAGCCATCACCGGAAGAAACTATGTAGAGCGATGTGTGTTGAAAGCCATCCAACACGGCATCACCATCTGCTCACACCACACCAACATGGACAATGCTATAGGCGGAGTGAACTACAAGATCGCCGAAAAACTGGAGTTGACAGATCTGCATATCCTTGCACCTAAGGAAGAAAGCCTGCTGAAACTGGTGACCTTTGTACCCACGACACAAGCCGACAAAGTGCGGCAGGCCTTGTTTGATGCCGGATGCGGATGTATCGGCGACTACGATTCGTGCAGCTACAACCTGATGGGCGAAGGCACATTCAGGGCAGGCGAGGGGAGCAATCCATTCTGCGGAAACATCGGAGAATTGCACCGAGAAATCGAGGTACGCATCGAAACGGTTCTCCCCGCCCACCTCAAAGGAAAAGTTCTACGTGCCCTGTTGGAAGCACACCCCTATGAAGAACCGGCCTACGACCTCTTCCCCTTGAAGAACCAATGGAAGCAAGCCGGAGCAGGAATCATCGGCAGACTGCCCGAAGCAATGGAAACCAACGACTTCCTGCAAAAGGTGAAGGAAACTTTCCGGACTGGTTGCGTAAAATACAACAACTACACCCAAAAGACCATCCGGACCATCGCCCTGTGTGGAGGAGGAGGTGCATTCCTGTTGCCACAAGCCATCAGTCAGGGAGCCGACGCCTTCCTGACAGGAGAAATCAAGTATCACGACTATTTCGGACACGAGAACGATCTGCTGATGGTGGAAATCGGACACTACGAAAGCGAACAATTCACAACAGAAATATTTCAATCAATCATAAAGGAAATATGCCCCGAACTGCCTGTAAAACAGACAAGCGTGTGCACAAATCCGATAAATTATCTTTAAAGAATTATGGCTAAAGAAAAGAAAGACCCTACTGACTTGAGCGTAGAGCAAAAATTAAAGGCACTCTACCAGTTACAGACCACCGTATCTGAAATAGACAGAATCAAGACCCTGCGTGGCGAACTCCCTCTAGAAGTCCAAGATCTGGAAGATGAAGTGACAGGCCTGCACACCCGCATAGAAAAAATACAAAAAGAAATGGCAGAATTGCGCCAGGCCATTGCTACCAAAAGAAATGAAATCGAAGCTGCAAAAAGTTCTGTGGCCAGATACAAGGAGCAACAAGACAATGTGCGCAACAACCGCGAATATGATATGCTGAGCAAGGAAATAGAATTCCAGACTTTGGAAATCGAACTCTGCGAAAAGCGTATCCGCGAATATACCAATGCTGAAAAGAACAAGGACGAAGAGTGTGCACGAAGTGAGCAACAACTTGAAGAACGCGAAAAGGATCTGGAGCTGAAAAAAGCCGAACTGGAAGAAATCGTATCCGAAACCAAGCAAGAAGAAGAAAAACTCAGAGAGAAAGCCAAGTCGTTGGAAGTCACCATTGAGCCTCGCCTGCTGATGGCTTTCAAGCGCATCCGCAAGAACTCTCGCAACGGCCTCGGTATCGTCTATGTACAGCGCGATGCTTGTGGCGGCTGCTTCAACAAGATTCCGCCTCAGCGCCAACTCGACATCCGTATGCGCAAGAAAATCATCGTGTGCGAATATTGCGGCCGCATCATGATCGACCCCGAACTGGCCGGTGTAGAAAAGCCCGTAGAGGAAAAGGCAGC
>CAZTPB010000001.1:14409-37151 GCA_964614555.1 uncultured Bacteroides sp. | reverse complement strand
TGACCGTGAAGGCCAACAACAAAAGCCGCACTTATGGCGATGCCAACCCGCAGTTCGATGTTTCCTACATCGGTCTGAAGAATGGGGAGAGCACCATCGCACAGACCTCACCTTTCAACATCTCCACTACGGCTACAGCCAAGAGTGATGCCGGCATCTATCCCATCACAGTGACGGGAGGGGTGTCCAACAACTACGAGTTTATCGAATACCTGCCCGGTGAACTTACCGTTGGCAAAGCTCCGCTGACCATCGCTGTACAGAGTACGGCACGAAGTTATGGAGAGGAGAACCCGACGTTCAAGTTCTCCTACTCAGGTTTCAGAAACGGTGATACGGAAGCCAACCTGCTGACACCTCCTGCCGCCACCACACCGGCCACACCGGCAAGCACCGTAGGAAACTATACCCTCACTCCCAATGGAGCTACTTCCAACAACTACGATATCACCTACACTAACGGTACACTGACGGTAGAAAAAGCTCCGCTGACCATCCGGGCCGACAATGCAACAAGGATGTATGGCGACGAGAACCCGGCATTCACATTCACCTACACCGGATTCAAGAATCAGGAGACAGAGGCGGCATTGGCCGAACTGCCAACAGCCACCTCTGTGAATGCTACAGCTGCCGTAGGCAACTACGACATTGTGCCGGCGGGAGCCATGGCGCAAAACTATGCCATCACCTATGCGAACGGTGTGCTTGCCGTCACCAAGGCACCGCTGAGTGTGTCGGTCACCGACTGCAAGAAGACTTATGGCGACGAGAACCCACGCTTCGGACTTGCCTATAGCGGCTTCCGCAATGGAGACGATGAAGGAAGCATCACTGCCGCTCCTATGGTGACAACCAATGCAAACATTGCCAGCGGTGCGGGCATCTACGTACTCATGCCGGAGGGAGGTACAGCACAAAACTACGAGTTCACCGAGTACAAGCAGGGAACTCTCACCGTAGAAAAAGCCGCACTGACCCTGATAGCAGACGACACGCGACGGCTCTATTTTGAGGAGAACCCTGTCTTCACCTTCCACGGTGAGGGATGGAAAAATGGTGATACAGAAAGCTGCCTCACCGTACAGCCTGCCTTCGCCTGCACCGCCAAAAAGGTGAGCAGTGCCGGTGTTTATGAAATAGGTCTGCAGGGAGCCAGTGCCAAGAACTATGAGCTGGACTACACATCAGGCATACTCACCGTAGGCAAACGGGAAGTGACTGTGACAGTGAACGATGCAGAGAAAATCTACGGTGAAGATAATCCTGCATTTGATGTGAAGTACGAAGGCTTTGTGAACAATGAGACAGAGAAGGTGCTGACTTCGCCGGTGGTAGTGCAATGTGAAGCAGAGAAGATGAGCGATGCCGGCTCTTACGAAATCACAGCTTCGGGAGCCGAAGCTGTCAACTACAACTTCATCTATACGGCAGGTACGTTCACTATCGGCAAGGCTACGCAGGAAATCATCTGGGAGCAGAATCTTACGGATGTCCTTCTCGGCACACAGATTTCGCTTGAAGCCGTGGCAACTTCGGGACTCGAAGTGGAATATGAAGTGGAGGAAAACGACATTGTATCCCTCTATGAAGCCGGTGGCAAACTCTACATCGACTGTGCAGGATACGGCAAGGTGATCATAAAGGCCATACAGTCGGGAAACCGCAACTATCATGCAGCCACCCGTCTCTACAAAACCCTGACCATCACCGACCCGATGGGAGTGGAAGCTATAGAAGGGGATGAAACCACCATCTATACCGCTGAAGGGTGTATTGTTGTGGAAAATGCATCAACCGACATTCTTGTCTATGATCTCACCGGTCGCCTTGTGAAGTCAGTACAACCTGCAGCACGGGCAGAAATTCCGATGGAGACATCAGGCCTCTACTTTGTACGCACCGGCATGGTGACGAAAAAAGTAAAACTGTAAGTATTCCTTTACAACATCAGAAACAAAACCTCCGCTTGCATCCCGTGATTGTACGGTTGGCAAGCGGAGGCTTGTTTTTGATATCTCAAATCCCCCCTGAATGGTGACACTCTATCTTGTCAAATCGCCGAACGTGCGTCTTCTCCTTATGTAATATTGCCAAAGCAGGCTGAGGGGGGAGAGGGCGGCTGTGGGGCGGTCGGCAAGCTGGAGGTTGAGACGGCGGTCGGCACGGAAATCGCGGTGCATAGACCAGAAGTGATAGTGGGCACGGCATACGGCACCGGCGTCACCAAAGCGGCCGCGCACGATGAACTGCAGGGCAGCCACACCGTCGAGCAACAAGCGGAGAGTGAGGACGGGCAGCAGGCGGCGCGAGGGGAGATTCTTGTAGAGCATCAGGAGGTTGTTGCGGAAGTTGAGGTAGGTCTTCCGCGGGTTGCCTTGGTTGAGCGTGGCGCCCCCTACATGATACACTGTGCTCTGTGGCAGGCAGAGGATGAGGTGCCCGCGGCTGCACAGACGCCAACAGAGATCTATCTCCTCCATGTGGGCAAAGAAGCGGGCATCGAGGCCACCCACTTGGCGGTAAAGCTCCGTGCGGATAAGCAAGGCGGCTCCTGTGGCCCAAGCGATGCGTATGGGCGTGTCATACTGTCCGTGGTCATCTTCCACCGTATCCATCAGACGTCCCCGGCAGAAGGGGTATCCCAAGGCATCGATATAGCCTCCGGCCGCTCCGGCGTGTTCGAAGCGTTGGCGTTGGCGCCAACTGCGAATCTTCGGTTGGCAGGCAGCCACTTCGGGATGCGCCTCCATGTAGCCGAGCAGAGGGGTGAGCCATCCGGGTGTGACCTCCACATCAGAGTTGAGCAGCAGGGTATATTGAGCCTCGGTCTGTGCAATGGCGCGATTGTACCCCTCGGCAAAACCATAGTTGCGGTCGAGCACGATGAGGCGCACGGTGGGAAACTCGCGGCGAAGCACCTCCAACGAGTTGTCGGTGGAGGCATTGTCGGCCACGCAGACCTCTACATCGGGCATATCGGCACACGAGGCTGTCACAGAGGGAAGGAACTTCCGGAGCATCTGCTCACCGTTCCAGTTGAGGATGACGATAGAGAGTTTCATAAAATCATAAGTCTGAATTTGCCGTCATGTATCCTTGCTCATCCAATCCCGTGAGGCGGACACGGACAAGGTCGTTCTCTTTCAGCTGTCCGGCTTGTGCGGAAACTTCGACGCGGATATAGTTGTCGGTAAAACCGTGGAAAGGCTTTCCGGCACGGGGGCGTTCGAGCAAGACGGTGGCTTCGTGTCCGATGTGTCGGCTATAGAACTCACGGGTCTTCCGGTCGGATAGGGCTATCAGCAGCTGGCTGCGACGGTGCTTCTCCTCAGGCGATACCACGTGGGGAATCTCCAATGCACGGGTGCCCGGACGTTCGGAGTAGCTGAATACATGAAGTTGGGTGATGGGGAGACTGTCGATGAAGTGGTAAGCTTCTTCGAAACAGGCTTCCGTTTCACCTCGCGAGCCGACAATGACATCTACCCCGATGAAAGCGTCAGGCATCAGGCTGCGGATGGTGGTGATGCGTGAGGCGAAGAGTGCAGTGTCGTAGCGGCGGTGCATGAGGCGGAGCACTTCGTCAGAACCGCTTTGGAGAGGGATGTGGAAATGGGGCATGAAACGCTTGGACCGGGCTACGAAGCGGATGATGTCGTCCGTCAGCAGGTTAGGCTCGATGGACGAGATGCGGTAGCGGCTGATGCCCTCCACCTCCTCAAGTGCTTGGATTAGGTCGTAGAACGTTTCGCCAGTGCTTTTCCCGAAGTCTCCGATGTTGACACCGGTGATGACAATCTCGCGGCCGCCCTCGTCGGCCACTTGTCTGGCCTGCTCCACGAGCGAAGCGATGGAGGCATTGCGGCTTCGTCCGCGGGCGTGGGGGATGGTGCAGTAGGTGCAGAAGTAGTCGCACCCATCTTGTACCTTGAGGAAATAGCGTGTACGGTCGCCCCGCGAGCAGGAGGGTGAGAAGCTGCGGATGTCCTTGCGGGGAGTGGTTACGAGTGATGAGCTACGAGCTACGAGTGACGAGTGCGTGAGACCGTCAGAACCGCATGGTTCACTTGTAGCTTGTAACTCGTCACTCGTAGCGAACCTTTCCCTTATCAACCTGACAATCTCCCCTTTATGCTCTGCTCCCACCACGAGGTCAACGCCAGGGATATGGGCTATGCGTTCGGGCTGTAGCTGGGCATAGCATCCGGTGACAATGACGCAGGCTCCGGGATGTCGGCGAACCATGCGGTGGATGGCCTGCCGGCATTTGTGGTCGGCCACTTCGGTGACGGAGCAAGTGTTGATGATGCAGAGGTCGGCTTGCTCGTCCGGTTTTGCAGTGCGCACGCCTGCATCTTTCAGCAACCGTCCGATAGTGGATGTCTCAGAAAAATTGAGTTTACATCCCAATGTATAATAGGCAGCGGTGAGTCCGCTCAATGTTTCGTTGTAATTCATAATTCAGAAGTCTTCTTCCTTATTGTCACCATTGTAGCTCCAAATCCGTATTCACGGAACGAGGCATCCTGGAAGGGACAGTGCCGGTATTTGCTTTTCAGTTCCTGCTCAATGGCCCGACGGAGCACCCCTTCGCCCTTGCCGTGGATGAAGACGATCTTCTGTCCCGGATGATTCAGGTGTTCGTCCATGGTGCGGCGGAACACTCCGAGCTGGTATTCCAGCATCTCGCCCGAAGTCATGCCCGAAGTGTTGTCGAGCAGAGCATGGATGTGCAGGTCGATTTCGAGAGGGGTGGAACAGCTTCGTCCTTCTTTGCGGGAGATGGGGGCAGAATGGTTTCTGCTATTCAAATTCCTTCCTTCACTGGGAAAGGCCGGTTGGGGTTGCTTTTTCAGCAATGCTTCCCGCAGTTCTTCGGCATTCGTATGTACCTGACGCACGGGAATGTCATTTGCTACCAAGTCGTAGAGGAGGGCGGGTTCTTCAAAGAAGTCACTGTCGCGGAAGGTGTGCAGTTTATAGAACTTCACGGTGTCGATGCGAAGTTCTACATGGACGGCGGGCTTGGACAGATAACTCCGTCCCTCTTTGAATGCGATGAGTTGCACGCTCACCCGCTCCATGCTGTTGAGGGTCTCTTTGCCGAACTCTTCAAGGAAGAGTTTCGTGTTCGGTTCTATCAGTCCGTGTGCGTGCGTCGTCCAGCTGTGACCGTCGGCGGTGGCATATATATAATAAAGGTAATAGTTGCTGTCGTTGACGAGGTAAGTGTCAAACAGTGTGGTGGTGACGGCTTTGATGTCCTGTGGCACGTAGGCAAGCTTCACGTTGAGGGCGTTGTTGCCTTTGATTTCTTGAGCTACGGGCGACGGGCTACGAGCTACAAGTGAGTCATTCGGACTTGACGGTCTCACACACTCGTCACTCGCAGCTTGTGGCTTTTTGCTCGTAGTTCTTGCAATATTGTAATCATCAGTCTCTATCACCACGCACTCGCGCACGGGCATGGGTATTTCGAATCCGTCCTCGTCTTCTACAAGCACGATGTCTTTTCCTTGGAAGCCGCTGACGATGCCTCCTCCTACTTCACTCAGGAAGCGTACTTTATCTCCTTTCTTCATAAGTTTTAATTTATCTTGTCAGTGAGAACTTCAAGCTGACGCCGAAGTCGGTGCTGGTCACGGGGTAGGCTGACGATGAGACTAACGGCTCGTTGCGCTGCATATCGTAGTAGGCGCTCATGGTAAGCAGGCGGCTCACGGTATAGTCTGCCGTAAACGAAACTTTCAGAGCCTGGTTCCCACTGGTAGCTTGTGTGGTGACGGCTTGTATGTCGCGGCAAAGCGCACTTTGTTCGCGCCACGAGATGTCGGCTCTCAGGTTGAGGTCGTTGCTTACGGCTCCCCGTCTGTTTCTTGTTGTTGAATTGTTACTGTTGTTTCCCCGTCGTCTGCGTCCGCCGCCTCCACCGAAGATTTTGAAGTCTGTTATCTTGTAGCCCAATCCTACCACGAAATCGTTGGAAGTAGTCTCGACGATTTGGTTGGCTGCCATACTCAGGTTGAGCACACGTGTTTTACGGAGTTCTATTTTTGCTGAGAGGTTGTTCTGCAGTGTCACGTCCAAACCGATGAGTGGTGAGAACGACTCGTTGATGCTGACGGTGCTCACATCATACATACTGCTGGGTATGGGATTGCCCGTTTGGGTGTCCTCAATGAATCCGCGCTCGCCCATTACGGAACAGAAACTCTGGTAGGTATTGAACGAGCCGACGGAGTAGATGCTTTTGTATGCATGGCTCAGGGTGACGCTCTTGAAGTGTTCGCTGAACCAGGGCAGTTTGCCCAAACCTGCATACTTGATGGTCCAGTTGGGCATCATCTTCAGCAGTGAGGGGAATATGTCGAGTACGGTGCTTCCGGCATCTCCTCCCGTGTAGGCTGCAAGGAAGGCTGGTATCATCACGTCTGGCGAATATTTATCGACACTGCCGTTGGCCGGGTCGTAAGCCTTTCCGGCCAGTGAAGTGCCGGTGGGATAAACTGTACCGGCATACTTGCTCTCCACCCGTTGGCGTACGACTTCCAGATTCTTGATGAATTTGTCAAACGTACGTGACGAGTATCCGTTGTCGGCATTGCCGGTGGAGCCGAAGGCTGAGCCGATGGTGATGACGGTCATGGAGAAGTTTCCGCTTTGTGTCTCGGGCATACCGGCGTACATATACTGTATGCTTTTCGAACGGTTCATTGTACGGCTGGCATTGAGGTCTATCTTGAAATCGCGGAAAGGCTCTAACGTGAATTTCAACTGTAGGTCTTCCATGGCGTTGCTCGTAGCCGGTGTGGACACTCCGCCGGAAGACATCAGCCAACCACGCTCTGAGGCTTTTTGCAAATAGCTGTCGTCCTGCAGACCGAATGCGAAGTCCAGTCCCGGTGCAAAGATGCCCCCGTTCTTCCCTTGTCCGAAAGCATCGCCTACCGAAGGGATAAATCCGGGTACCGACATGGCATATGTGTTGCGGTAGCTGATGGAGAAGTTGCGTAGCATCATGGCACCGCGTGCAATCACTTGTGCAGTCTTGTACCATTTCTGTTCTTCCGGCTTCGGGCCGGGTACGATGGTCAGCTTGATTTTTACTGTGTCAAGATTCCGGATGATTATCTTGTTTTCACCATCCACCTTGTACTTGATGGGATAACGCTTGCCGTCAGCGGTGATGGCTGTCACACGTGGCCTCTTGCTCTTTTGTGCGTGAGTGACGGTGACGGTAGTGTCAGCCTTCAGTTGTATTTCTTTGGTGAAAGTCTTTTTCTTTTTCTCTAATTCGGCTTTTCGTTCGGCCTGTTTCTTTTGGTTTTTCCGCACGTTTTTGGAGGCAGGCTTCTTGTTGGAGGCTGCAAACCGTTTGTTGGTCTCTTTCAAGAACGGTACTTTATTATATAAAGTCTCCATATTGAACCGGCCGTTTATGTTGATGGAACGTTGGTTGGCGATAGTGTTGCCCAATGAGGTGCCGTCGTCCAGTGTTGTGCCCCGATTCCAGGTGTAGGATGAATTGAAACTGGCATCAGCTGTAATCCAATCGAGTGCCGGAATCTTTGACAACGGTGGTTGATAGGATGCAGAGAAAGTCTGTTGGTAGTCCATGGGGCGTCCTAACCGCAAAAGGCTTTGTCTGACGGAATCTTTCCAGACTGAGTATTGGTCGGGGTAGAGATCCTTGTTTACGGGGCCGTAAGGCTCCTCGATTTCAGCGTGTGTGGCTGAAGAATAGTTGAGTTTCAGGTTTTTGGTCAAGTCCCAACGAATGGCCAGCTCGCGGTTCCAGAGGAACTGTTGTGAGTAGTTGACTGGGAGGCTTGTCTGTACGTCCAGATTCTCCATGTCGCGCTCTTGCAGTTCGTAGTAGTGCCGGCTCATGTTGGAGTTGAAGGAGATGCTTTGCGGCAACCAATTGAAACCGAAATCTTTCACTACTTGCAACCACTTTGATTTGCTCTTTATCTTCTTGAACGGCTCCAGTGGCTTATAGACAGGAGCATAGCTATAGTTGAGACCCAGTTTCCAATCCAACTCTGTCTCGTAGGCTGTGGTCTCTCCGCTGTTCTCCTTTTTGCTGTAAGAGTAGCTTACCGAGAAGTTGGCCGGGTCGTAAGGCATAGGCTTCTTGCTCGCTATGTTCACTCTGGCATTGCTGACGCTGAAGTTGCGATAAGTGGTCACGGTCTCTGCTATGTTGCGTATGGAGTCCTTTTCGTGTTCGTTGGCCGCATCAAGTGCATCTTCCAGCAGCATATCGTTGTCCAGCGGGTTGTATTTCGGTGAGAGTCTCTCTTTGGTGTAAGAGAAATAGACGGGAAGGCTCACCTTGGCTTTTTCGGGGAAGAACCTGCCGAATTCGAAGTTTGTGGTGACGGCATATTGGTAGTAGTTCTCCATCCGACGTTCGCTGACACTCTCCTCCAGACCGCCGAATCCGGCCGTTTCCACGTGTCCCGTCAGGTTGAAGCTTCCCAAATCCGAGAGTTGTACGTTGAGATTTCCCTGTGCGGCCCATCCACCATCATTCTCAGGCTCTTTCAGGCGCAGTTCGTTTACCCATACTTCCACCGATTTTTTTGTACGCGAATTGTTGCGTACACCTATCATCATGGTCTTCACTTCACCGAGTGAAGGGTTACCCATGACACTCACTTTGTTCTTCGGGTTGTCCTCATCGTATTCACTGTAGAGGGTGGTATAGCTTACGTTGGAGCCGGCTGTGTTCCGTGCCTTGTTCCGTGCCTTTTTCAGAGCGGTGAAGACATCGAAGTTGATGTCGAGCATATTTTCCTCCGGCCAGACGGCAGAAGCCGATGTGCCCGAATATTTGTCGTATTTTCCCGGTGGAGTCAGCTTCAGAGGGATTTCGTATTCGTAGAAGTTGTTCTTGTAGTCCGACCCGAGGCGGATGAATACTGACACTTCACCGTCTTCCAGTCCTGTCACGTCGTTGAGCAGGGCATTGGCGTGAGTGTACATCTGCAGGCGTTTGTATTGGCGCAGGTCGATGGTGGTATTTTTGTAGATGGCGCGTGCATCACCCGTGCCCAAGTCGGTCACTTTGATGCAGAGAGCCTGTTCGTTGTCTTGGCGGAGCTGCGGTTGGCTGGGATCCACCACACGGCTGATGCCCGGCGGCAACACATAGTTCACCGGTTCGCGGTCGCCGTTCTCCTCGATGTTGACAGACGACACGTTTACCGTTCCGCTGATGGCCGGAGCCTGTTTGCCGTTGTAGAGTGGCTGTTCATAGGTACGCCATTCCGAGCGGATGAGGTCGAGTGTGGCAAAACGGAGCACGATGGGCTGCTCGAATCCGGTGAGCCACATGCGGATGAAGCGGATGGAACTTGTCCCGCTGATGCCTCCCACGGCTTTTTCGTATTCATCTACGGGGATACGGAACTGGTACCATACGGCCTCCTCCGTCTGGCCGTTGCGCAGTTTTACATTGCTTACGCGGCGGTCCACAATGTATCCGCGCCCCACCTGCAGGTCTTCGGGCCGCATGCTGATGTGGTACTGGTAGTATTTTTCGTATTCTCCCAGGGTGTAATCCTGATTGATGTCCTCGATGTCGGGTGTACGCTTGTAGGAAATGTCGTAGCTTTCGGGGGAGTCTTCCGACGAGATGGAGTTACCTTCGGTGTTCGTGATATATTTGTATCGGTCTAAGATGCCCAGTTCCCTGTCGTCATAGTCCGAGCCTCGGAAGTAGTGATAGGTGTCTCCCGCCGGGTCGGCTTCAAAACGGTTGTATGCCTCTACAGACAGTTTGTCTTTCAGTGCGGCCAAGTAGTCGCGGTAGGTGGGGTGTTGCGTCTCCTCCTGACTGCTCAGTCCGTTGAGGCCCACATCTTGTCGTGAGCGTGCACCTCCCGTATTGTCGAATGCATAGACAATGCTACGGTCGGTGGGCACACGTCCCCATGTGGTTTCCATGTAGCGTGTCGGATCACCGTCGGCAGGCATACCGTTTTCAAAGAACTTTTTGCCATCCTTGAGCACATCTTCCGATACCTCCCCCAAATTGATATAAAGGTCGCCCCCTCGTGGACGTGTGTCGTTAGTCTCGTAGAGGAAGGGGTCGAGCAACCAGAATTCCACGTAGCCGATGTTTGCTGTCTCGAAATCACTTGTCTCCAGTTTGCGCATCATGCCCGCCCAACGTTTGGCGGGGTTGTTCAGCCGTCCTTCTGGAGTGAGGTCTGTATCGAGGTTGTAGGGGCCGCGCTCATCGGGGTAATAGGCCAGATTGAGAATGTTCAACGTCGATGAAGAGTTGTACTCCGCCTCCTTGTTGGGATAAAGTTCCCGCTCATAGACTTCACGAACATAGTGGTTGGAGAGTTGTTCCAAATCGCTTTTGATGTGGCTGGGGGTGAGCGACGAACTGCGGCGGGTGAAAAGCGGATCGATGTAGTACCAACTGAGCAGGGCGCGGTTCATGCCGTATTTTACATCGTTTGTCAGTGTCCCTTCGGCGAGGGTAGAGGGGGTACTGGCTATCATCCAACTTTCGGGTTGGCGTATGTCGATGCCGTTCTCTGTACTCTCAAAATCGTCGATGTATGAGGCATTACCTTGCACTCCACCCGCTTCTCCGGCGATGAGTTGTGCAAACTCTGCCGTCAGATTGATGGTCGATGGTTGTGTGGCTTCCAGTAGTGGCAGGCGGTCTATCATATTTGTCAGCCACTGACTCTCTTTTTTCCAGGCGAGGTTGGCTCCCCAAAGAGTGTTTTTCAGCGGTTCGCTGCCCATGGCCACTTTAGTGGTCTGCGGTTTTTCGCTCAGGTGCATGATGGTACCGCCGAACTGAAAGTCGCGGCTCAGTTCGTAGGTGAAGTTCATGCCCAGCATGGTCTTGCGCTGCATACTGAAGTTGGTGTTGCTTTCGAGGCTGACGCTGACGGCTGTACCTGCATCGATAATGCTTTGATTGATGATGGTCACACGGCCTGAGCTGTAATCTACGGTATAGTCGCTGTTCTCCACGAGTGTCACTCCTCCGGCGGTCACTGTCACCGAACCTTGGGGGATGTTCCATGCTCCGAGGTCAATTTCAGATCCGGAGGTGGCTTGGTATTGTCCGGTGAACTTGAACTTATCCTTTTCGGCCATTTGTTTGGCTATGGTCTTGGTAGAGTCGTAGAGAGCATCGAATACATATTTTTCGGCCAGTGCGTCGTCACCGATAAAACGGCGCAGATGATCTCCGAAAGGTTCGGCTACGGGGAAGAAAATGCGTCCGTTTTGTGCCGTCACAGTGTAGCCTTCCACGAAGTCGAAGAATCCATTGGGACGGGTCTGTTGGTTGTCGTCCAGTCGATCCAGATTCATGGCGCGTAGCAGGGTAGTTTCCTTCAAAAGCGGTTCGGGGATGTAGCTCAACCATACACCGGCAGTGTCGCTTTGGTATTTGATGTCGAGGCGGAACTTGCTCTTTTGCACGCTGGTAGCCCCTAATGCATAGACGTTTTTCATCATCAGATCCCAAGTGCCGGCTTGTGGCGAGTTGGCTGTGCTTTTCAGCAACTTCACATAGAGTGCTTTCTTTGTGTCGCTGATGTCAGCTGCAAACTCACCCACTTGATAGCGGGTGCCTCCGAAGGTGTATTCGTATGCGATGGCTAGTACGTCATCTGTTTGCAGTGTCTGCTTGAGGCTGACAAAACCCACGGCTTTGTTGACGGTGTATTCGCTGGCATTCAACAGTCGGGCATTTTCAATCTTTTCGTAATCGACACTGCCGGCAAATCCCGGGATGGCGTCGAGCACATTGGTCGCTTGTGTGATGTCGCGTGCCGTGGCATATTCGTTCACCATGCTTTGATAAAGGGTGTTGGCATTGTTGCGTGGATTTTCTCCGCCTCCGTTGTTCGTCCAAAGAGAGTTGCTCGTGTGACTGCCTTCACCAAGGTCGGTCAGGGCGATAATATTGCGTGGGTTGTCGTAGCTGCTGTTCTTGTTTGTCACCCAAATTTCCACACGGGTGATGTTGATGCCACTCGTCACATTGGGTAGGGTGGCCATATTCTTGTCGTAATTGTCGCGGAAATAGTGGCTGAGGAAGAAGTGGCGGTTTTCATCGTAGTTGGCTGCATTCAGTTCAAAGTCAGTGAGCTGTGCACCGCCTTTTGACGATACGGTTTTCGACGACGACTCCTTCTGTGAGACCACCGTCTGTAGTTTCAGCTTGCCGAATTGGAGGTCGGCTCTTACACCGAAAAGCGAGGTGGCTCCTCGGATGAGCGACGAATTGGTAGGCATACTCACGTTTCCCGCCTCTAACAGCTGGATGATTTCATCTTCCTTACCACCGTAGCTTAACTTTAGTTTTTGGGCATCGAAGTCGAAGGTCGCGTCCGTGTTATAGTTCATGTTGAGTGTCATCTTGTCACCCACCTTACCGGTGATGTTAAGGTTGACCTTCTCATCAAAGTCAAATCCGAAAGTTTTGCGTTGTCTTTCAGGCAGACTGGGATTCTCGGTGTTTTTCATTTTTGCACCGAACTTTAGCTCGGCTGATCCCTGTGTCTTTATCTGTACTCCTCCGGGGCCGAATATCTTCTCTGCCGGTCCGAGGTCGAAGTGCATATCTGTGAAATCAAACTTTTCTTTGCCCGCCTTTTCGAACTCTTCCAGATTTTTTGCGCGATAGAAAGCATCCATAGACTGCTTCATACTCCAAGAGGTGTATTCTTCAGGCGTCATACTCACAGGCGTACCGATGTATTGCCCATTCATCTTTGAGCCGATGAGATAGTGCCCTGTTTGTTCGTCGTATTCTGCTGTCTGCTCGATGTTCTCAGGGTCGCGAAGGTCTGCCGTCCCGCTTTCGGTCTCCGTCTCGTTCATGGGCGAAGTCCGCTTCACGGAGTAGCGTGCCTTGCGCACCGTGTCTGTAGGTTCTTCAGGAGCCTGCACCTCTTCCCATAAGGCTGTCAGAGGGCTGCTCCCGCTGATGGCAGCGGCAGCCTGCAGACCCGTTACAGCCAGCAGTATCAAGTAGATGAGGTGCTTTTTCTTCATTTGGATATAAACCTTAGATTTCCTCTCACAGTCTCTTCAGTGCCAGTTTGATTACCTTCTCCACAGTGGCTGTCGGTTCCTCTTTGAGAATGGCTGTCACAACCTTATGCGATGCGGCAGCAGCAAAGCCCAGCATGGTGAGTGCGCTTACGGCCTCTTCCACGATGGCTGTGTCAGCAGTGGCGGCTCCGACCTGTGTCGTGCCGGCAGTAGCACCGGCTAATCCGGCAAGGGCTATTTTGTCCTTCAAATCAACGATGATGCGTTGTGCTGTTTTTAGCCCGATGCCTTTCACTGTCTTCAGCAGTTTGTCGTTGCCTGTGCTGATGACTTCGCAAAGTTCGGCAGGGCTGAGTGCCGAGAGAATCATGCGTGCGGTGTTTCCTCCGATGCCACTTACGGTGATGAGCTGTGTGAAGAGTTCACGTTCCTCGCGTGTGGCAAATCCGAAGAGTACCCAAGCATCTTCGCGGATTGATTCATAGACATGCAGTCTCACTTGATTCTTGCCTTGTATGGCCGAGTAGGTGTTCAACGAAATGTTGAGCAGGTAGGCCACTCCTCCGGCTGTTTCTAAAGTGACAGTGGCAGGTGTGATTTCTGTGATTTCTCCTTTGATGTATGCAATCATATGTTCTCTCTCTAATTTGTCTTCTATGCAGGAGGCTTTTCTTTCCCCTTATCAAGATTTGAAACGCGGGAAATAGTATTATATTGTATTATACCTTAATTAAAATTGACGGAACGGAGGCGGAACGGAAACCGTTGACAGGCACGACCCGGTCACTCAGACTAAAAATAGGGTTTGATTCAGTCAACTTCGGCTACAAATAATACGGAAATCAGTCAACGGAAATCCTTAACTGACACGAACTTTTCTGAAGAATGCCGAAATATTCTTTATCCCAAGGTTTGGTTTACTTATCCCAAAGCTTGGTTTACTTATCCCAAAGCTTGATTTACTTATCCCAAGCTTTGGGATAAAGAATTTTTAGGCATTTTCATAAAAATCAGTTGCGGTTTTGACATTAATGTCTCCCTGTCCGTATCATTTTGCTTGGTTGTTTTTATTGTGTGATGGCAATGTCTTTTCCGCAAGTGTGAAGTAGGCCTGAAAAGTCTTCAGGAATAGGGTGCAGCAGCCGGATGCCCTGCTGGAGAAATGTCAAAAAGTGTACCCGGGCGGATGATTCTCTGTCATTTGTTTCGTTTTTCCATGTTAAATGATTACTTTTGCACATTGTTTAATTTAAAAGTATATAGAAAGAAACTATGAAGGAATTCTTGAAGTACACCCTTGCCACAGTTGTGGGAATCGTGTTGGTGGGTGTCTTGTGCACCTTGTTAAGTCTTGTCAGCCTATTTGGCATCATTGCAGCTTCAGAACAGGAGGTACCTGTCAAACCGAATACCATCTTTACGCTGACACTTGATGCGGCCATTCAAGAGCGGGCCGTGCCCAATCCTTTTGCCTCAATCATGGGGGAAGAGGTTGAAACTGTTGGCCTTGACGATGTGTTGGGCAGTATCAAAAAGGCTAAGGAGAACGAAAATATCTGTGGCATTTATCTCGAGACAGGTTATTTCCCCGGTGTAGAGCCTGCCACATTGGAAGCCATTCGTCGGGCATTGTTGGATTTCAAGCAGAGTGGTAAGTTCATTGTGGCTTATGGTGACATATATACGCAAGGAGAATACTATTTGTGCAGCGTGGCCGACAAGGTCATTCTTAATCCTCAAGGAGCCGTTTCTTGGACGGGACTCAGTGCACAGCCTGTCTTTTTTAAGGGGCTTTTCGACAAGTTGGGTGTTAAAATGCAGATTTTTAAAGTCGGCACTTACAAGTCGGCAGTGGAGCCTTTCATCAACACTGCTATGAGCGAAGCCAACCGCGAACAGACAGCGGCCTATCTCCACTCCATTTGGGGGCAGATTACGGCGGACATTGCAGCTTCGCGCGGCATTCCGGCCGACTCGTTGGACGCTTATGCCGACTTCATGCTGGCTACCGGCCCTGCGGAGACTTTCGTCCGTTGCGGGATGGTGGACACATTGCTCTATAAAGACGGGGTGAAGAGTTATCTCAAGCAACTTGCCGAGACGGATGAAGACGATGCTTTGAATACATTGGCACTCAGCGACATGATTAACGTGAAGCGCAATGTCCCCAAGGATAAGAGCGGCAACATTGTGGCCGTTTATTATGCTACGGGCGAAATTACCGACCAGCCTGCACAGACCATGCCGGGCGGTGAAGAAGGCATTGTAGGCGGGAAGGTGATAACAGACCTCAGCCGGCTGCGTGAAGACGATGATGTGAAAGCAGTGGTACTGCGTGTCAACTCACCGGGCGGAAGTGCTTATGCTTCTGAACAGATCTGGAACGAGGTGGTGAAGTTGAAGGCCAAAAAGCCTGTCATTGTTTCTATGGGAGGTATGGCGGCATCGGGCGGATACTATATTTCATGTGCCGCTGACAGCATTTTTGCCGAACCTACTACGCTTACAGGTTCTATAGGCATTTACGGAATGATGCCTGATATGCAAGGATTGTTGACTGACAAGTTCGGGTTGTCCTTTGATGTGGTGAACACTAACCGTTATAGCGATTTGGGCAACCCTACACGCCCTATGACTGATAGTGAAAAGCAATTGGTGCAAGCCTCTGTCGAGCGTGGATACGACCTCTTTGTCAAGCGTTGCGCAGATGGACGCGGGGTGAGCGAAGAACAAATCCGCCAAGTGGCCGAAGGCCGTGTGTGGACAGGAACTATGGCGTTGGAACGTGGATTGGTCGATTGTCTTGGAGGCATTGACGAAGCCATTGTCGCTGCTGCAGGCAAAGCCGGTGTGGAGAATTATACAGTGCTGGCTTATCCGGCACGGACAAACTTCTTGGACAATTTGATGAACCAGGGCAAAGATAGCTATATAAATGCTCGGATGAAAGCTGCGGCCGGAGAGTATTATGACATTATCCGTCAGGTGAGCCGTCTGAAAGAGATGGCACCTGTGCAGGCACGCATCGAGGCTGACCCGAATGTGAGAATGTAAATCTTGCATGACTGAAACATAAAAACAAGTATGGCCGACGGTAGCATCAAAATATACAAGTGGCTCTACCCCATAGCCGCACTTTACGGTGTGGGGGTGAACTTGCGTAACTTGCTCTTTGATTGGGGCATTTTGCGCGAGCGGAGTTTTGATGTACCGGTCATCTGTATCGGTAATATTACCGTGGGCGGCACAGGGAAAACCCCTCACACAGAGTATCTGATAAGACTTTTGAAGAAACATTTTCAAGTGGCGGTGCTGAGCAGAGGCTATAAACGGAAATCACGTGGCTTTTTGCTCGCGGGGGAGGATACTCTCATGGCTCAAATAGGTGACGAACCGTATCAGATAAAGCAAAAGTTTCCCGATGTTCATGTGGCTGTAGATGCAGACCGTTGTCGGGGTATCAGACGGTTGTGTAGTGAAGAAATCGTTCCTGAAGTAGAGGTGATTTTGCTCGACGATGCTTATCAGCACCGTTATGTAAAGCCGGGAGTCAACATCTTGTTGGTTGACTATCACCGTCTGCTCCAGAATGATGCCCTGCTGCCGGCCGGACGCCTGCGTGAGCCGGAGCGGGGGAAGAGTCGGGCCGACATCGTTATTGTCACCAAGTGTCCGGACGACCTCAAGCCTATAGACTACAGGTTGTTGAGCAACCAAATGTCCCTTTATCCTTATCAGCAACTTTATTTCTCTACCATTTCTTATGGACAACTCCGTCCTTTGCAGGGGAGGGGGCATACGGGTGCGGATGAACTTTCTTTAAGTTCTTTAAGAAAGGATACAAAGGTGCTCTTGCTTTCTGGCATCGCTTCGCCTGTTGCATTGCAGGAAGAATTGGGAAAATATGTAGAGAAGGTGGAAGTGATGGCCTTTTCGGACCATCATGATTTTTCTGTGGATGACATCGGAAAACTCAAGCAACGTTTTGCCTCATTGGGCGATGGTCCGAAACTGATTGTTACTACTGAGAAAGATGCCGCGCGCCTGACGGGCCATCCGGCTCTTGATGAATCTTTGCAGCGTGACATCCGTGTATTGCCGATAACCATCAAATTCCTACAAGGAAAACAAGAAACATTTAACGAACAAATCATCAGATATGTCAGAGCTAATTCAAGAAACAGCATTTTACATCAGAAGCCGGATGCACACCGCACCTGAAACGGCTATCATCCTTGGCTCCGGATTGGGACGGTTGGCTGAAGAAATTACGGAGACTTATGAAATAGACTATCGCGATATTCCGCATTTTCCTGTCTCTACTGTCGAAGGCCATAGCGGACGCCTTATTTTCGGGAAGTTGGGCGGCAAGGACATCATGGCCATGCAGGGGCGCTTCCATTATTATGAGGGATACTCGATGAAAGAGGTGACTTTCCCTATCAGGGTGATGTATGCATTGGGTGTCCGTACACTTTTTGTTTCCAATGCCGCCGGAGGCACTAACCCTGCATTTGAAATTGGCGACTTGATGATGATTACCGACCACATTAATTACTTCCCAGAGCATCCATTGCGCGGAAAGAATGTAGGCGACGGCCCTCGCTTCCCCGACATGAGTGAAGCCTACGACCGCGCCCTTATCGCTCGTGCTCGTGAGGTTGCTGCCGAAAAGTGCATCACTTTGCGCGAGGGTGTCTATCTCGGCACACAAGGTCCTACCTATGAGACACCTGCCGAATATCGGATGTTTGCCCGTTGGGGAGCTGATGCTGTGGGTATGTCCACAGTGCCTGAGGTCATCGTGGCTCGTCATTGTGGCATCCGAGTCTTCGGAATCTCAGTTATCACCGACCTTGGCGTAGAGGGGAGGATTGTGGAGGTCACCCACGAAGAGGTGCAGCGGGCTGCTGATGCCGCTCAGCCCCGTATGACTGCTATCATGAGAGAACTGATAGCTGATTGAAAAGGAATGTGTTTTTGGAAAAAAAAGTTTGCGCAGTTGCGTGCCAATTAATATTCAAAGAGTAATGAACGAACAAAACAGAACAGAAATAGCCACTCTCGGTGAATTCGGCCTTATCCGTCGTCTGACCGGCAACCTTGAACCGGCTAACTCATCGACCCGCTATGGGGTGGGAGACGATTGTGCCGTCATCGCACAGTCAGAGGAAATGCAGACACTCGTCACCACTGACCTGCTGATGGAGGGTGTACACTTTGACCTTACCTATGTGCCGCTGAAGCATTTGGGATATAAGGCTGTGATGGTAAATCTCAGCGACATCTATGCCATGAACGGACAGCCGCGCCAGATTACCGTCTCATTGGCTTTGAGCAAACGTTTCTGCATCGAGGATGTGGAAGAACTCTACGCGGGTATGCGTTTGGCCTGCGAACAGCATGGGGTAGATATTGTGGGGGGAGACACCACTTCCAGCCTTACAGGGTTGGCCATCAGTATTACAGCTATTGGTGAGGCGCGTGCGGAAGAAATAGTCTATCGGAACGGGGCTAAGGAGACCAATCTCATTTGCGTCAGTGGAGACCTTGGGGCGGCTTATATGGGACTTCAATTGTTGGAGCGTGAAAAAATAGTGTTCCAGGGACAAAACAATGTGCAACCTGACTTTGCAGGGCGTGAATATATTCTCGAACGCCAACTCAAGCCCGAGGCACGGCGTGATATCATTCGCAACTTGGCTGAAGCCGGAATCAAACCCACCGCGATGATAGATGTCAGTGACGGACTTTCCAGTGAACTGATGCACATCTGTACGCAGAGTCATGTAGGCTGCCGCATCTATGAAGAACATTTGCCCATTGACTACCAGACAGCTGTGATGGCTGAAGAATTGAACATGAACGTCGCTACTTGCGCACTCAATGGAGGAGAGGATTACGAATTGCTTTTCACCGTGCCCATTGCCGACCACGAAAAGATATCTAAAATGGAGGGTGTCAGGATTGTGGGGCATATCACGCAAGAAGAACTGGGTTGCGTCCTCATCACACGCGACGGACAAGAATTCGAACTGAAAGCACAAGGTTGGAATCCGCTGAAAGGGGAAAATGGTGAAGGTTGACATCTTTTTGAAAAAAAACGGCCGAAAAGTTTGGCAGGATGGAAAACTTTGCCTACCTTTGCACCCGCATTCGAAAAGTATGGTGCCATAGCTCAGTTGGTAGAGCAAAGGACTGAAAATCCTTGTGTCCCCGGTTCGATTCCTGGTGGCACCACAACCAAAAAACTTACAAAACGTTGTAACTACACGGTGGTTACAACGTTTTTCCGTTTAAAAACAGAGCAAAATTAGTGATATTATGGCTACAAATGTAACATTCAAGTATCAGCATCCTTTCCCCATTGAGAAGGATGATACAGAGTACTATTTGCTGACTAAAGATTATGTATCGGTCAGCGAGTTTGAAGGAACTCCAATTCTGAAGATTGAAAAGGAAGGCTTGACGGCGATGGCTAATGCTGCATTTCGTGATGTGTCATTCCTGCTTCGTCGTGCTCACAACGAACAGGTCGCCAAAATCTTGTCGGATCCCGAAGCAAGTGACAACGACAAGTATGTAGCGCTGACTTTCTTGCGCAATGCCGAAGTGGCTTGTAAGGGCAAACTGCCTCTCTGTCAGGATACAGGCACTGCTATCATTCATGGCGAAAAAGGACAGCAAGTGTGGACTGGCTATTGCGACGAGGAGGCACTGTCGCTGGGCGTCTTCAAGACCTATACGGAGGAGAACTTGCGCTATTCGCAGAATGCACCGCTCAATATGTATGACGAGGTAAACACCAAGTGTAATCTCCCTGCACAGATAGACTTGGAGGCCACTGAGGGAATGGAATATAAGTTCCTTTGTGTAACCAAGGGTGGTGGTTCGGCCAACAAAACCTATCTGTTCCAAGAGACCAAGGCATTGCTCAATCCTGCTACACTTGTTCCATTCTTGGTGGAAAAGATGAAGACGTTGGGTACGGCTGCCTGTCCTCCTTATCATATAGCTTTTGTCATTGGTGGTACTTCGGCAGAGAAGAATTTGCTGACAGTGAAGCTGGCTTCTACCCACTATTATGACAACCTGCCCACTACGGGTAACGAAGGCGGGCGAGCATTCCGTGACATTGAACTGGAGAAACAAGTTCTTGAAGAGGCACACAAAATAGGCCTTGGAGCGCAGTTTGGTGGTAAGTATTTCGCTCACGATGTACGTATCATCCGTTTGCCTCGCCACGGAGCCTCATGTCCCGTCGGTATGGGGGTCAGCTGTTCGGCAGACCGCAACATCAAGTGTAAGATTAACAAGGACGGCATCTGGATTGAAAAACTTGATGACAATCCGGGCAGTCTGATACCCGAAGAGCTGCGTCGGGCTGGTGAAGGTGAAGCCGTTAGGATAAATCTCAATCAGCCGATGAGCGAAGTGTTGCAGGAACTGAGCAAATATCCTGTCTCCACTCGTTTGTCTTTGAACGGTACCATCATCGTGGGGCGTGATATAGCCCATGCCAAACTGAAAGAGCGTCTCGACCGTGGTGAAGAAATGCCCCAGTATATGAAAGACCATCCTATCTATTATGCCGGACCGGCCAAGACTCCCGCAGGAATGCCTTGTGGCTCGATGGGACCGACAACAGCCGGTCGTATGGACTCGTATGTTGATTTGTTCCAAAGCCATGGCGGTGGCATGGTGATGTTGGCCAAGGGTAACCGTGCGCAGTGTGTGACTGATGCTTGCAAAAAGCATGGTGGATTCTACCTCGGTTCCATCGGAGGACCTGCAGCCATCCTTGCACAAAATAACATAAAGAGCATCGAGTGCGTAGAATATCCGGAGTTGGGTATGGAGGCTATATGGAAGATTGAGGTCGAAGATTTCCCTGCTTTCATCCTTGTTGATGACAAAGGCAATGATTTCTTCAAACAGATTACCCCACGTTGTAGATGAAAGTAAAGAGATTTAGTTACTAACTAAGATGAAGGACTATGCGATGAGCATAGTCCTTTTTTGTGTTTTCAGATAAGATTTTTACTTTTTGAATCGTTTGTTTATTGCATTTTGTCTATATTTGCGCCTTTAAATCGAAAACGCTAAAATTTTGTATATGAAACGAAAACTTTTACTATTCAATCTTGTTGTCATTTCCTTTTTCCAGTTTTGTCTGCCGGTGGCAGCTGACGGTGTGGAAATCTATGGTTTTTCTACCAACATTGATGATGAGACGCAGTCGGGGCTGATAAAGTTCAATAGTGACAATCCTGCCAACACAATGCAACGCATCAAAATTATGGAAGAGTGGGCTACGGCTGGAGCATGGGGAGGCGATGCTTACTACGCCATCCTTTCGTATGCAACCTATCCGAAGGGACTTTATACCATTGATGTGCAAACCGGAGAAACTAATCGGGTGGCCGACTATATGTACCGTGAGGATGTCAGGGCTGCCATCGAGATGAGCTACGACTTCACAACTGAAACGATGTATATGGTCACGGTGTCGGATGAAGATGAATATGCCACAGCTTTTGGTACCATTAACCTGCGTACAGGAGAGCAGCGCTTCATCAACACCAACATGGGACACTACGTAGTTGCTATGGCTATTAACAAAAACGGGCGTGTCTATGGCATCACTGACAATGGGACGGTGATGAGCATCAACAAAACGACGGGCAAATGTACCAACCTGTTCAATTTGGAAATATATCCTTGGCGTAAGCAGTCGATGGAGTTCGATCGTGAAAACGGAGAATTATATTGGGCCTATTGCGATACTGATGATTTCGGATATCTGAAGAAAATAAAGATAAACACACGTACAGTGACAGATATCGGCTACATTGGTGGAGAGTCGAAAGAGCAGGTGTTGGGACTCTACATCCCCTATAAACAGTGTGAGGATGATGCTCCTCATAAAGTGACCGACTTGCAACTTACCCCTGATGAGGGCGGAGAATTGACTGCCACATTCAACTGGATTTGTCCTACGACAACTTATGTGGGTGAAACCTTGTCGGAAATAGAGAAAATCGAAATTTATCGCGATGAATCGTTGGTGGCAACCCTCACTGAAGGTGTTGCTCCGGGAGCTTCCGTGGTATGGAATGACCGAGTGACAACCTCTGGTGAATACACTTATAAAATAGTTCCTTGCAACACTGCTGGTTCTGGCTTGCCGGCTACCATTTCGGCTTTTATTGGTCGTGATGTCCCCAAAGCTATAACCTTTGCCTCTGTCAACCGAGTGGGGAACAATGCTGTACGATTGGCTTGGCATCCCGTCACAACCGGAGCCAATAAGGGGTATCTTGACCTCAGTTCTATCGTTTACAAGGTGACGCGCACGAGTGATGGAACCGTGCTGGCTGAGAATCTGACTGATACTACTTTTACCGATAACGCCATCTCTGTGTTAGGGCGTTACCAATATGAGGTGATGCCATTGAATGCCGACGGTGTGGGTGAAGCTGCCACTACTGGATATATTGTTAACGGACCGGCACGCCAATTGCCTCTTGCTACGGATTTTACGGATGAGGCAGAGAGCCAATTGTGGAGCATTGCAGATGCTGATGGCGACGGGCAGACCTATTTTTGGCAATATAATCCCAATTTCAAGGATCAGGGATTCTTTTATTATCAGTGTGAATATGCTTCTACGGGTCATGCGGACGATTGGG
>CAZTPB010000001.1:0-14309 GCA_964614555.1 uncultured Bacteroides sp. | reverse complement strand
ATTCTTTTATTATCAGTGTGAATATGCTTCTACGGGTCATGCGGACGATTGGGTGGTTTCGCCCAAATACACTTTCGATGCGGGTGTGGCTTATAAAGTGCTCATCACCGCGCGTCCTTGTAATATCTATCGTCCGGAGAAGATGATGCTCTACCTGATTAAAGATTATGACCTTGACAAAGCTATCAGCCTTGGCGATACCATTCATGTCAGTGGTGAAGAAGATGCTGCGGGCGAGACTATTCTCAGTCAGTTCCGTGTGAACATAGCCCCGTTGGTAGAGGCTGGCGAATATTCTCTCGGCATCCGTTGTGTCAGCGACTTCACCGAGGCCTATTGGTTAGCTTTAGCCAAGGTGGAGGTTTCTGCTAATCAAGAGGGGCACATCCGCGGTGATGTATATGACAATGAAGGAAATCCTGTGGAAGGAGTAGTGGTTAGTCTTGAAGGTACCGACTTTTCAGCTACAACTGATGCGCGTGGACAATTCGAGATAATGAATGTGCCGGAAGGAACTTATACGACCGTGCAGACTAAGTTAGGCTATCGTTCTGTGGCGAAGACAGTCACAATAGAGGGGCTTCAGACAGTGAACGTGGAGTTGGATGTAAACATTATAGGTACCCTCACGATGCAGGGAGAGGTGAGGAATGAATATGGCGAACCGTTGGCTGGTGCTACCGTCAGTCTGGCAGGCTACAATAGCTATCAGGTGCAAACTGATGCCACCGGTGCTTACCTTGTCGAAGGAATCTATCTTGTTGAAGAACCTTATCAGGTGAATGTTTCCAAAGATTTTTATGTTAGTGCTATGACTCAGGCAGAGGTGGTGACGGTGAACGGGATTGTTTATCTGCAGGATTTTACACTGAAAGACTCTATTTTGCCACCGGCATTGGTGAAAGGAAAGATAATGACTGCCGAAGGGAATGTGGAGATTTCTGAAATCTCATGGACACAGCCGGGAGTAGAAAAACTGACGGAGGCATTCAGTAATCAAGGTTCATATACGTTTGGAACAGATGAGGGTGACCATACCACGCTTATCGGACTTGTATGTCGTGAATCGATGGTGTTGAAAGAAATAGACTGGAGTGTCTTTATCGGTGACTCTACCATCAATGTCACGATTCTGGCACTCGATGCAGCGGGTAATGCCACTGATGAAGTGCTTTATCAAGATTTGGACGCCCCCAATAAAGGATACAATATCACTACTTATGCATTGAAGGAATCGGTTTATGCTCCTAACGGTTGTTTTATCGGACTCAGTTGCGACAAGGGTAATCTTTATCTTCTCACAACAGCTCCTACGGAGGAAAAACCTTTTGTGAAGAACTTCAATGCTTATATTGAAGACTACACAAAAAATACTCAGTTGGAGTATGTCGAGAGTTTGGGTAAGGATTATGAAGAGAATTTCTTCATCAGCTACACTGCTCTCAAATTGGCGGTGGCTGATGCGCCTATCGTCAAATATGTGATGATGCCTCCTGCCAAAGTGGGAGAGGAGTCGGAAACGATAGAAGTGAACGGACTGTCTTATACCGACTTGTATTGGAAAAATCTCAATGAAGGAGAATACTCCTATGTTGTGGAAGCTGTTTACCGTAACGGTAAAAGTGCAGGACAGACCATCAACCTCTCCAAGACGACTCCTTCTGGAATAGAGGAGGGAAGGTCAGATACAGAATCTTCCGTTTGTTTTCAAGGTAATATGCTGATTATCCGTGCGGAAGCTGTACAGGTGGTGAATGTTTGTGGACAGGTAGTGGTGGCAGGTGAAGCTGTCGGCAGTCTGTCAACCGAAAATTGGGACAAAGGACTTTACTTCGTCCGTACACTGGAAGGCGGAAAGTGGAAGGCAAGTAAAGTTTATATCAAATAATTGGTTAATAATAGGTAATGCAATAGATGATGATAAAAAAGATGATTATAGGAGGAATTTTCCTCTCGGCTATTCAGGGACTTTGGGCACAGGATACTCTTTTTGTTTGTGACTTTGAGGACGGTATTCCCAACTCTTTTTCTGTTTACGATCGCGATGGCAATGTTCCATCGCGTAGTATGAAACGATATGGATTGGAGCAAGGGGTGGCTTGGGCCGGATATACCGATGTCACGGTTGGTAGTGTAGCTGTCAGCGGTTCGTGGTATCAGGAAGCGGCACAGTCGGACGATTGGCTTATAACCCCTGGTTTTATGGTGAAGGATGCACGAGCCATCCTCTCTTGGAAGGCTTGTGCTACAGATGCAGAACATCCTGACGGATACAGCATCTACATATCCGATAAAGGTAATAGTCCTGAGGATTTTGTCGGTGAACCTGTTCTTACTGTCGGCACCGAGTCTGTGACGTGGCAGGATTATTACCTCCCGTTAGAACAGTATGCCGGTAAAGAAATCTATGTAGCCTTTGTTAATAACAGTGTCAATTGTAACCTGCTGATGTTGGATGATATCACTGTTTTTACCCGTAAACACACTTTTACCTTTACTAATCTTACTCCGGAAGCTGTTACCTTGGCTGGAGACGTGGAAGTGACGGGTACTCTTGCTTCATCAGGTTTCCTTCCCGTAGAGGGGTACAAGCTGGAACTGACCCACGGTGGATATACTTATATCATTGATCACACAGATGAATTGTTAGAACCGGATGAGACAGTCACCCTTACTTTTGACCAGACTATCCCTGTAATGCTGAATGCGACAGAAGACTATACCCTTGTTATCAGTAGTATGGGAGGAACTGATGTTGACACTATCTACGGAAGCATCACCTGTTTCGAACGTACAGTACTCATCGAAGAAGGGACGGGAACTTGGTGTATGTGGTGTCCGCGTGGACAATATGGATTACAGCAACTGCATAAAAAACGCTCCGGTGAATTCATTGATATAGCTGTGCACGTGAGCGATCCCATGATGGTGTATGATTATGCAATGGCTCTCTATGCTCCTTTTTTCTATACCAACGGTTTGCCTTCTTGTGTGATGGATCGCAACTCTGCACAGACAGGTGATCCCTACGCTGGTGTAGAAGAGATGCTCAATAAAGCCAAAAAGCAGGGAGCGATTGGCCGGTTTGTAGATTTGCAGGCTTCTGTTTGCGAACAGGACTTTAGCCGTTTTGAAGTTTCAGGGGCTTATGAGTTCGGTAAGCCTGTTGGCGAGGGTGAATATCGCCTCTCTTTTATCCTTGTCGAGGACAGTGTGACAGGATATGAACAGAGTAATGGTTACTCGGGCAGCAGTTCAGCTATGGGTGGACTCGATCTTTTGCCCGATCCTATTCCTGCCGGTGAATACTACTTTGCCAATGTGGGTCGTGCGGTGTTCGACAGTGTGGTTGTTGGCTTGGCTAATAAAGAACGACTGACAATTGAGTCACAACCTGAGCGGCATACACAACCTGATTTTAATTACGAATTCAATTATCCGTCAAACATCAGTGATGTCAACAAAGTAAAGCTCGTAGCTTTAATTGTTGATGAGCAGACAGGCCAGGTAGTAAATGCTGCAGAAACAAAATTGTCGTATTTTTCAGGCAGTTCAAGTATAAAAGATGCAGAAGCTTCTTCATCCATTCGTATGCGTACTACTTCTGCTGGTATAGAGCTGGCGGCAGTTTCTCCTATTTGCAACGTGGAAGTCTGGAGTGTTGAAGGGCAACTGCTCAGCCGTACTGCTCCTGACCAGCAAACTTATACACTTCCAATTGGCGGCCATAATCGTACGGTGATTATTGTGAAGGTGCAGACTGCAACCGGGAATGCCACTTTCAAGACTCGATGGTGAAGGAACTGAAATTCTTTAAGAAAATTCAAAATATGAAGAAACTGTTAATTATGCTGTGTAGCCTGTTCGGAGTTGTCAGTATGAATGCACAGACACAGTTGGCGGGCTCGACAGTTGAGGCCCCCGTTATGTTGGTGATAGGGGGAGAATACTTGTTTCCTGCTGATTTTTCCATTGCAACCTTTGCATATACTGCCGAGAAAGACGGGGTACTGACATTGGAAATGTCATCTCCCCTACGTCTCTTCCGTGTGGATGCTCAAGGTAATAGTCTTGATCCTCTTCCTCTTTTCGGTACAGACTGTATGGTGGGAGTGCAAGCAGGTGAGACTTACTATTTTCAGCACGCTACTACTTGGGGGAAAACAATCACGATGAAGGTTGCCTTTGTTGAAGGCCTCCCTTATCTCCCTATTCTTTTAGAACAAGTGACACCTGCTGGCGGCAGTGTTTATCACACGACTACAAAAGAGGGATGTGTCTCTTTTGAATTTAATGTAGCTGTCAATACTTCAAATATAGTACCTACACTTGTATTATCTGATGGTGAGCAAGTGTTACTGACGGATTACACAGTAGCAGAAAATTATACCACCCAAGGAACTATCTATACTCTGCAGGTGGCCGCTACTTATAATTCCCTTCTTGCTGCTGGCAAACTCAGACCCGGTGATACCTTCAGTATTGTGCTGACTAATGTGGCGGATAAGGCTTATCCTGAAAATTGCATTGCCGAAGGAATCTCTGTTTGTTACACGGCATCACCCGAAGCTGTCACTCTCACGAATGTGAATAAACAGGGAACTCTCAAATCTTATTATATGGAGGGAGATGAAGAGGGATTGGTTGTACTTGCGTTTTCTGGTGATGTCATGTGTTCCACAGAGTCGGCACTGCTGACTTATGGAGACCGTGAGGCCGGAACTTGGGTGGAGTTGCCTGTGCCCTATACGATACAGGGAAATACCATTGTTTGGAATATGCAGGGCATTCACATGAACAAGGCTCCTCTTGATGATGAAGGACACCGTATTGTTAATGTCAGTTTACGTGGTATTTGTGACACCTCGGGCAATTATATTGAAGGAAATACAGAAGGCAGTGCAGGAACAATTCACTTTTCCTATATAGTAGAGACCATTGATGTGAATGTCTATTGTGACTTTATGCCGGTTATAGGTAGCAATATTGATGCAGTGGAAGAGATAGAAATATGGATTGCCGAAGGAGTGTATGTAGCTTTTGATAGCGTAAAAATTTCTTTTATTAAGGATGGGGAAGCTGTGGAATTGCTGCTTCCGAAGGATTCATTGCGCATAGAGGGTGATCCGTATAATGCAAAGGATTTGTTGGTTTACGTTCCTCTTTCCGGATGCGTATCGGATGCAGGCGAGATAACAGTAGAGCTGACGGGTGTGATGACTGCAAGTGGCAGTGTCCCGGTGATTCGTGGTACATTCGTTTCTTCAGGGAAGGGCTCTTCTGCGGTCCTTCGGCACAATGTGGAGGCATTTGAAAAGCCCTTGGAAGTGTATGATTTGCAAGGCCGCTTGTTACGTATTCTTTCTATTGGTGAAGGTGTGGAAGTCCTGCCATCAGGCGTTTACCTTATTGACGGTAAAAGAATAGTTGTTCATCAATGATTCGCTTTGTTGAAAACAAGGGTCAGTCCGATTGGGACTGACCCTTGTTTTCAACTTTTAGAAATTCGGGCGATACCGGTTCTGAACGTCCTGTCTTATTTCTTTAGTTGTTTTTCTATTGTAACCTTTCCATTGGCATGGGTATGCTTGACAATGGTTATTCCTTTGACTGGGGCAGTGAGTTGTACACCCGAAGTTGAGTAATATTCGGTGTTCACTATAGGTGCATCGTCTTCAGTCTGAATATCCATGTGGTCGGCTTCCATATCTTGAGTGACATTAACAATCTCTTCAGGTGTAAGAGCGTAGTTGTAGATACGGAAGTCATCAACAAATGCTTTCAATAAAGGATCTGCATTGAACTGGCTACGTCCGATATAGTTAAGTGTGGGGTGTATATCATCGGGGCGTATGTTCATGGATGTTGACCTTGCAGCCTCTTCTCCGTTGACATATAATATTACAGCTTCGTTGCTTATTGTGATGGCTACATGAGTCCATGTCGATTGCTTTATCGGGTTGGTAGCCAATATTTCTTCTTCACCTCCATTTTTCATCACGAAGCGCATTTCACTTCCATGGGTTGGTGTAAGGAACATATATTGCTGGGTTCCATTTCCGAAGTCGAATATGCGTTGCCAACTTGTGGTTGTACGCATCCTTATCCATGTGCAGATTGTCATTTCGTGCATATCTGCGATGGCATATGGCAGTTTCAGATAGTTGTCCGTTCCATTGAGCATGAGTGATTTCGTTCCGGATTTGCAAACTGGGGTATATATAGCTGTACCACAGATTGCAGCATCCATTCTGTTAATAGTTGCATCGGCCAGTGTGTCGTCAAATTGCAGCTGGCATATCATTGCTTTATCACTGAATGTTTGTGCCTCAACAATGTTGGAATTTTCTGACCGGTTTCCGATATTGTCTGTAGCTTTTATTTTATAGATGTATTTTACCCCTTGTCTCACGTCGTTGTCAAGGAAGCCGTCTGTCACAACTCCGCGTGCGATGGTGTTGAAGAGTGTGTCTCTCCCCTCTTCGGGCATTTCAGCCCTGAAAATGTCATATCCGTTCAAGTCTGTTTCTTCGTTTGGTGTCCAATGTAGTAGGATGGAGGCCGTTTGTGGCGTAGCTGTCAGGTTTTCAGGTGCGGCGGGTGGTGTAGTTTCACTTTTGAGGCCGGCTGGCACGAAGCGCCACTTCTGTTTGTCGCTTCCATTGATGCTTCCCTGAGTGACAACGGCATTTTCTCCCGATCCGGTCACTTGCAGACACAGATTGCTGTGGCGGCTGATTATATAGAAATAACCTTCTCCGGCATATTTCAGATACCATTGCTGCTGTGCTCCTAAGTTCTGACGGTAGGCTATGATGTTTCCCCCTTCGTTGAGCGAATAATTAAGGACATCGAGGTTGTAACTGTTGTTGCCAAGTGATGTGATGGAATAGTAGCTGAAGTCCCCTCCGATGCGGCTGTTTACAGGTGTCACTTTCCATTGTTGGTAAGTGGCTTTCTGTATATGCTTTTTTTGTACGATATTGGATCCTTCGGTCGTGTTGGCCAAAGGTAATGATATCACTCTTTCGCCGGTGGCCGCACTTTGTATCGCATAGTTTCCGTTAATGTATGGAGGGATGTCTTCTCCCCAAGTGATGTCAGCTACGTATTCGGCATTGGTCTGCCCGGTCTGGTATCCGGTTCCTCCAGGCATCTCCACTGTATATTCTCTGACGGGACCGTATCCGTCGAAACAGACATAGCGGTCGGTGGACAAAAAACGGTAGCTGGAGTTATTGGCCTGTCGTTCCGATGTGCCGATGAATGCTTGTACTGTCTGTTCCTTGTTGTTGCGATAAACGGCCGCCGCCGTCCAGTGTGCTCTGTCTTCGGTATATGCCAATCGGTCACCATTGTTACTTGCTCGGCAGAATTCTCCACGTGCTCTGGCATCGAATCCCCACCATATACCGGTCTGCATTCCGTATTCCACCCCTACCATAGCTTCCATCACATTGTGCAATTCGTCTGCAGTGGCATGTTTGCCATCGGCTCTTACTGTGGCGAAGAAGTTGGCATATGTGTCAAATTCTCCGGCCAGTTGGTGGGTATTTCCCTCATCAAGGTATTCTTTCAACTCATTATACCATGGTAATGCCTGGTCACAATTTAATGTGTTTCCTCCGCAGATACGTATATTGTCGAAGAGAGGGTTCTGCTTCAATAAGCGGGCTATATTATAGAAATCGCTGATGCTTCCTTCTCCCCAGGAAGTATAGTCCGGTTCATTGAATGGTGCTACGGACACGACGTTGAATCCCTTTTCCTGACAATATCTGACAGAGGCTTCTATCATTTTTACCCATTCTTCAGGTTTCCCGTAATAGTTGTCCTTGTTCATCACTTCGTGGTCACAGTTGAGAGCAATATCTTTCACTCCGCTCAGCGAAACGATACGCAGGCGGTTGTCCAATGCTTGCTGTTGTGCCTCGGAGAGTTCTCCATCCACAATGAGGTCACTTGGTTGGAATGAAGCACGTGCCGTTCCCAGATTCTCAGTTCCGATGAAGGCGATACCCCGTTTCATGTTGTCTTCGGATGGCCATGCAGTGTCCATTCCCCAAATCACGGGAAACTGTTTTCCTTCGGCTTCCACATTGAAGGGAACAATGTTGGTTTCTTGCTTAGTTTCGGCTGTTATCAGACTACTTGCCGTCTGCACTTGTGCTTGTACTGTCATAGTTGTTGCTGCCAGTACTGCTAACGTTAGTTTACAGTTCTTTTTCATGATATACAAGTCGTTTTTTTCTTTTATGTTCTACGTCGTTAATAATGTTTCTAAAGGTCTTCGCAATATCCGTCCCGTGATGAGCCCGAGTGAAGTTGTCACTTTAGTCAATACCTCTTTGAATACATACGCCACGGATCCAACCATGTGCACCGGCAATGTAGTGTCATACGCTCGGATTACATTCTTTTGGAAGAATTTCTCGAACTCTTCTGTCAATAAATCCTGTATAGAAGGTTCTTCTCGGTGTTTGCTCAAGAATGGAACGAATCCTGCCATATATCGTGCGGCTTGTGGCCGGCAGTATATGTTGTCGAGCACTTCTTGCAGGCTGATGCCGTATTCCTCTGCAAATGCCGTGCAGAGGTGTCCGGGCAACAGGCCTTTCAGCACATGGTTCAGTAGCTTGCGTCCCAAAGCAGTTCCGCTTCCTTCATCTCCGAGGATATATCCCAATGAAGGAGTGGAGGCCACTATTCCCTTCCCGTCAAATTGGCAGGAGTTCGAACCTGTACCCAAAATACAGCAAATGCCTGCTTCTCCTTGGCATACAGCCTTGGCTGCTCCCTTCAGGTCGCTGTCCACCCGTATGTGGCAATTTTCCGGCAGCAGGCATCTCAGTGCATCATGGACAATTCTTTGTTTGTCCGGCAGAGCACATCCTGCGCCGTAAAATTCCACGGTATCTGTCGTTTTTCCCTCGTCGGGCAGGGAATGAATCAGCTGTTTCAGGATGTCGTGCATCTGCTCCTGATTCAAATGATAGGGGTTCAGCCCCACGGTTTCACTATGCCAGCATACGGTATTGTCTTGGTTTGTCAATATCCACTCAGTTTTGGTGGAACCGCTGTCTGCTATCAGTTTCATCTTTTCATTCTTTGGTTAGAGTTCTCACAGCAGCCATCACTCCCTCTATTTGTCCGAGAGCGAGCATTCGTCCGTGGAATGAATATCCGGGGTTATATCCTTTTTCCTCGTCTCCCAACATATTGGGGCCGTGGTCCACCCGCATGGGCAGGTCCGGATTCTCTTTCTCGAAGATGCGCACCAACTCTACGATGCCCGCCCGTCCGGCCAGATGACTTGCTTCTTGAAAATAGCTTCCGTCGGGGGCAACCTCTGTACTGCGCAGATGCACAAAGTGCGTCCGTTTTGCAAACTTTTTTGCCAGTGCAGGCACATCATTCTGTAGTCCGGCACTCAGCGAACCGGCGCAGAAAGTCAGTCCGTTGTGCGGGTTATCTACGGTCTTGAGCATCCATCGAATGTCTTCTCCTGAGGTGACGATGCGTGGCAGGCCAAGTATCTGCATGGGGGGGTCGTCGGGGTGTACGCACATATTGATGCCGTATTTGTTGCATACGGGCATGATGGCTTCGATGAAGTAACGCCAGTTCTCCCGTAGCTTTTCCCGGTCGATACCTTCATACAATGCCAACAGCCGACGGAATATGGCTACAGGGTCAGTGTCGTTCTCGCTGACGTTTCCGTTGACGAATCCTTGTGTCTTTACGATAATGTTTTCAACCAGTTTCTGGTTGTCCTTGTCGGTCATTTGCGCAGCCATTTGCCTTACAACGTGCATCTCTTCTTCCGTGTAGTCTTTTTCAGCTCCCTTCCTCTGCAGTATGCAGTGGTCGAAGTATGCAAAAGTCTTACGGTCAAAGTATAGTGCGGTAGTGCCGTCGGGACGTGGATGCTCCAAGTCAGTGCGTGCCCAGTCTATTACAGGCATAAAGTTGTAGCAGATGGTTTTTATTCCACATTGCCCCAAGTTTGCCAGACTCACTTTATAGTTTTCTATCAGTCTGTCTCTTTCGTCCCCTGCATATTTGATGGCTTCACTCACGGGCAGGCTTTCCACCACATCCCATTGCAGCCCATGCTGTTCGATGTATTCTTTCAGGTCTGTGATAGCCTCTTGAGGCCAGATTTCCCCATTAGGGATATTATGAAGTGCAGTCACTATACCTTCCACTCCTATTTGCCTCAGCATCGTCAGTGTTATCGGGTCTTTTTTTCCGAACCATCTCCATGTTTTCTTCATACCATATTCCTTTATGTCGTTTTTTGGGTTGTCCGTTTGGTTATTTTGCAAAGATAGAGAATTATCTTGATAAAGAATGATATTTGGTTCGTTTTTTTTAAAGATAGCATTACTTTCCCGAGTGATTTCTGAATAAAACCGTTGAAAACTTTGCATAATTGTCATTTTTTCTATTCCTTTGTACTTGTAAACAGGTAACAGAACAGTCATGAACAAGTCAATGTGTAGGATAAAATGTATGCTGTCTATGCTGTGTATGCTGGCATTTTCAGTAGAAGTTTTAGCAGAGGAAGTGATGTTTCGTCATTTGGAGGCAGAAGAGGGGCTTTCCAATAGTCAGATCAATACGATTTTTCAAGATTCGAAGGGCTTTGTCTGGTTTGGCACTTCGTCAGGCTTGAACCGTTACGATGGTTATCGGATGCAGGTCTATCGCAGCCGGGTGAATGATGTTCGTTCTTTGCCGGACAGTTATATCCGCGACATTCGGGAAGATGGTGAAGGGAGGCTTTGGGTGCGTACGTCTGTCGGATATGCGTTGTACGAGCCTGATACGGACAATTTCAATCGGGACATCCGCCAGCATGTCTTCCAGTATGGGTTGGATGTGGAGCCAACTTCCGTCTATATAGATAAAAAGGGGAATTATTGGTTCTATGTTTCAGGGAAAGGATGTTATTGGTACAATGTCTCTCAGAAAATACTTTTTCCCTTTCTGCAAAGTGAGAAGGCCGGTTCGTTGCCTGTAGGGGAAGTTACCTCTATGACAGAGTGTGAGGAAGGGATACTGTTAGTCTATGATACAGGACTGTTGGTCTGTGTCAATGGGGATTTGCGGCGCATTGTTTGGATGAATGATTACATTCCCGCTTCCTCTTCTGGCACAAATGCCTATGCGGCTTTTGTTGACAAGAACGAGAATGTGTGGGTCTATGGCACACCGGGGCTTCGTGTATATAATAAGGAGAAGAATCTGTGGATACCTTCGTTGCAGGTATTGGCCGGACAATGGGACATACAGGTTGTGCCTGAAATGGAAGACGCGATAGTCGGTGTGGCGCAGGATGCCCGTGGGCGCATTTGGCTGGCTACCCGTCACTATGGTGCTTTGGTGCTTGATCCCCAAAAGAAAGGTTTCACTTGGGCACGCTCGGACAAGGCCAACCGTCGTGCACTCAGGCACGATTCCATGCGTTCTATCTATGTGGCACCGGACAAGAGTGTAGTGTGGTTGGGAACAGCGAAGAGCGGGGTGGCCTATTATGCAGAGAGTGCCTTCAAGTTCCATACGGAAGTGAAAGCGGATGTCACCGCTATAGCTCCTGATGGGGATGATGCCTATTGGGTGGGTACAAGTGCTCATGGCATACTCAATTATCGTCCCTCTACCGGTGAGTGTACACCGTTGAAGACCACAGCCGATTTGTCAGAGTATGAGATATTTTCTCTCTTGGCTGCCCGCGACGGTTCGCTTTGGACCGGAACAAACAAGGGGCATCTGTTCCGGTTGCGCAAGGGGGGGGCTACTGACTATCGTATCACCGGTGGAACAGACGGGAAGATGGACTGTGCAGTCACGTCGTTGTTGGAAGATGACCGTGGTGTCATTTGGATAGCTACGTTAGGGGCAGGGTTGCAACGTCTGGAACCGGCGACAGGCAAAATATATGTATATAGTATGGAGCGCCATCAGTTGCCTTCAAACAAGGTGAACTCCCTCTCTCTCACGCGGGAACGCAAGCTGTTGTTGGGCACTCCTAACGGTGTGGCTCTACTCGATCCTGTCAAGAACACGGTTGTCTCCTATGCCGGTTGCCGGAATGGGAATGTTCCTTTTACAAGCCTGTATGTCAATCAGGTGGTGGAGGATTATAGGGGGCTGTGGTGGATTGCCACCCGGGATGGGGTGAATATCTATGACCCTGTGAACGACCGTTTGGATGTGATCGGAGCAGCCGAGGGCTTTCGGAATGCCGTCGTGTGTGGTGTGGTGCCAAGTGGCGAGCAGACGGTGTGGGCTTCCACGGCCGGTGGAGTGACTAATATTGTGGTTGACAAGAACGAGACAGGTACAGGTTATCTCTATCGTATCTATAATTATACGGAGGAAGACGGCTTGCAGGGCTATGAGTTCAACCAGCGCTCCATTTGGGTGAAGCCGGATGGAGAAGTGGCCGTAGGCGGCATTCATGGGTTGAATGTGTTTCATCCCAATGAGATAGCTTACAACAAGAAACTGCCGCGCGTCATCTTCTCCGGGTTGCTTATCTTTGACAAGGAAGTGTCTGTGGGTGAGTCTGTGAATGGGTCCGTGCCTCTCAGCCGTGGGATTGCTACTGGGTGTCGGGTGGAGTTGGATGCCGAACGTCATGCAGCTTTCACGATTCTTTTTGGTTCCGATGACTATAGTGTACCTTTTAAGAACCGTTTCAAATACAAGCTTGAAGGTTTTCATGACGAGTGGGTTGATTGTCATCCTTTGCGCAATGGGGTGACATTTACCAACCTGCCCTCCGGCAAGTACCTTCTCAAGGTGAAAGCAGTCAATAGTGACGGATACAGTGGCAATGAAGTTTCCCAACTGACAATTGTGGTCAAAGGTTCTATTTGGTCCGCTTGGTGGGTATGGTTGGTCTGCGCGTTGCTCTTTGTCGTGTTGCTTGTTGTGGTTTTATGGGTATGGAGGAAGCATGGGACCCTTCGTGCCCGCCGTACATTGCCGGTAGAGGGTGTGCCTGCTGTTCCCGAGGAAAAGGAGGCCGTTGACAACGGAGAGGCCACTCCCTTAGCGGAACAGACTCCGTCTATGGAGGAGGTCGTAAAACGTCCTGCAATTGTGGTCGTAGATGAAAATCCGGAATTCCTTTCTTATATTTGCGACAGTTTGGGCGGGGATTATCAGGTGTTGGCTTTGACTGAGGCCGGTCAGGCTTGGGAGGCCATCCAGACCAATCGTCCGGATGCAGTGCTGCTGAGTGTGACAAGCCCTGATTCCGGGGTCTATGCCTTGGGACACCGTATAAAGAGAGACCTCCGTCTGTCCGGTTTGCCGGTGATGTTGTTGGTTTCGCATGACATGGACACCGCACCGGCTGGTTGCAATGGCATGTCTGATGTCTGTCTGGTAAAACCGTTCACCCGCGAAACATTGCTGGCCTCTCTTCATGCTCTTATGAATGGCGACCGGTGGCAGCCTCTGTCCACTGTGGAGAAGGGTATCAATGGTGCAAGTGGGGCAGACCCGGTTGTGTCTGCTCCGAGTGCGGATGACCAGTTGCTCGCCAATGCCACACGCTATGTCGTAGAGAATCTTTCCCGTCCCGACCTCTCTGTGGAGGAGATGGCACGC
This sequence comes from uncultured Bacteroides sp., assembly GCA_964614555.1. Lineage (GTDB taxonomy): Bacteria > Bacteroidota > Bacteroidia > Bacteroidales > Bacteroidaceae > Phocaeicola_A. Next base: position 683 of record CAZTPB010000001.1, on the reverse strand, counting down.
GAAATGGGGATGAGCCGCGCTCACTTGTACAAGCGTCTGATGTCGTCATGTGGAAAGACTCCTATTGAGTTTATCCGCAACATCCGGTTGGAAAGGGCTTCGGAGCTGTTGAAGGATCCTCGTTATAATGTCAGTGAGGTCGCTTATCAGGTGGGATTCAACAGCCCTAAATATTTTTCCAAATATTTCTCAGAGGCTTATGGCATATTGCCTTCTGCTTGGCAGGATAAATATCAAGATAAGAAAAAACAGAAATAGAATAGAGAGGAGAAGCATATTTTGATTTCAGTAGAGAACCTTCAGGTGGAGTTTGCCGCAAAGCCTTTGTTTGCGGACGTTACATTTGTGGTCAACAAGAAAGACCGCATTGCTCTTGTGGGCAAGAACGGTGCCGGAAAGAGCACCCTGTTGAAGATATTGGCCGGCCTCCAGTCGCCCACGGGCGGACATGTGGCCATCCCCAAAGACATCTCGGTGGGATACCTGCCGCAGGTGATGGTGCTCAGCGACTCGCACACGGTGATGGAGGAGGCCGAGCAGGCTTTCGAACACATCAGCGAGCTGCAGGCAAGCATCGAGCAGATGAACAACCAGTTGGCCGAGCGCACCGATTACGAGAGCGAGGAGTACCAGGCACTGATAGAGAAGTTCACCCATGCCAACGAGCATTACCAGATGATGGG